>CAYVRW010000051.1:0-16938 GCA_964453575.1 uncultured Coxiellaceae bacterium
AAAAAAGCATTGGAGGAAAGGGGTGACTAGAAGCTACAGCACCGTGAACACTTACTGATTTTTTGTTCCATTAAATCTGCCCATTTTTCAATAAGATACAAATTGACGTTAATTTGATCAATTAATGCTTGTTTTTTGTTCAAAATATGCTATGCTGCTTGGCCAAAACATTTCGGCAATAAACTAAATATATAACGAGGTAATATATGACTAACCAATGGAAAAAGAGAGTAATTAAAGAGAGCAAGCAAATCGGCCTACCGATTTTATCAGGATTGTTCACAATAGTTCAAATACACAATTATCAAATGGCACAGAAAGAGCGATGTATTGCGGAAAAGATAGCTGCAGGAATATTTCCAAGATGTCCAGACCTTAATAATTGGGGAGAAGTTTTCGTTATGTTGGCTTTGCCAATGGCTGCGGCTTTATTAGGGTCGCTTATTCCTGTTGCAACTGATTATGTATTGAACAAGGTTGAGAACTATCGGACAAATAACAGAATTCGTTTTTGGTGCAACAGTCAGAACAACCCTACAAATGATGACAAACCCATAGCTAATTTAATCTCTGCTTATCTGGATGTGTCTAATGATCCCGAGCGGGATATTGTCGGGTCTTACATCAATGATATGAAGAATAAATTTTAAGTGAAAAGACTAATATCAATCGTCGAAATGTAGCATTTTAGAAACACAGCTAGCCCCCTCTCCCCTCGCAAAAAACGCTCCGGGAGAGGAGAATTCGCATTTTTATCTACACCGGCAACTTCTTCACATCCGGATTTTCCGCATAAGCACGCATAATTTCATCGATTAATTGATCAACCATGCCCAAATTACTCAATTCTTCGATGACACCGCCTTGTTCTTTGAGGCTAGCAAGGCGTCCTTCTATTAAGGACTTCACCGAGCCTGAGGGAAATAAATTAGCTAACACGCGGCGAGCTTCTGCAGGTCCAAGCTTTTGATAAAGCTTATTACGGGTATGCGCATCTTCTGAAGTAGTACTAAATGCCCAAAGTTCCACAGGGCCTAAAGTACTGGTTAAAAGCTGTGTGTTAATGCCGTTTTTTGTGGAGAACTGCGCCAAAAATGTAGCGCCCCCCTCACGTGGGCCATGGACTCTGGTTTTTAATGCGACACGCGCAGTTTCCGATAAACCAAATATTTCCGTCGATCGTTTAATGGCTTGTTCCGGGCCTGCATCCATAATAAAAATCGACGTTGCAAATTCAACCATAATAGGATCAAAGTCTTCCAAGGCTTGCGATATTAAGGCAATTTGCACGTTCCATTTTCGGCCTTCGCGCATGTCCAAAATGACTTGTTCTCGCACCGCACGCGCTTTAGAAGTACGGTGGAATTCATCGTATACCAGTCGTTTGGGGTCTTCACGTATTTCTAAAATACGTCCACGATGATATTCACGATAGGCTTCTGGAATGTCTGTTAAAATATCTTCAGTTAAATAATACGAACGGCCTAATACATAGCGCGCCAACATATACATCACTGCCGTTTGCCGTTCTGCGGCATCACCCCCGCTTTTTGCCACTTCGTCTAAATCGAGAGAGACGACACGCGCATCGCCAATATCAAATTTTGATACGCCCGATAAAATAGGATATTCACGGGTTGCGCTCGATATCATGCGGCTAAATGCCTGTATGAGCGGCTCACCTGTGGGCGCTTTTACCAAACCGTATAAATCTTCCACTGCTTGAGTGCGGCAAATAGCAGCAGCATCAGGCAGTAATGGCATAGCATAACGTTGGGCAAGCAAAGCTTCATGATGAAAACCTGCTAAAAATAATGCATCGGTCACTTCCCACCAGGTAGTATGTTCATCTAACACAAAATTAATTTCTGCCAAAATATCATCGACAATAAACTCAATGCCTTTGGTGTAGAGATGGGGTTTTGCATCATCGGCAAGGTATTTATACAATTCATCGACAATAAGTCCTGCCATATCAGGAATACCGTCATAAGGACGTTCTGCACCTAAAGGCGTTGCAAGTAAAGTCATAAAATTGACCAAAAATCCGCGCTCTTGTGCGGTTGGACGACGACATCCTAACTGCGTATCAAATGGATTAATGGCGTAATCAGGCGTCATACGCAAGCGATGATAAGCGACTAAATGTTTATGCGCTGGGGGTAATGCTTCTTTGATAAGTGAAATTAGACCGCTGCTAGAAGGTCCAATATCCACAATGGCAATTCTAGGCAACCGCTGTATCCCTGCAGATAAACAAAGCGCCAAGTTAATGGTATTAGACAATACGGATTTACCAGAACCAGGACGTGCATACATTAAATCAATCCAGGTGGTCTGTTGTACTGATCCTGGTTGATAAGGCCAAGGTTTGCCATCGGGCGAGCGCAGCAACACAGCGCCGTATTGCCATGCAGATGCGGGACGCGTAAAAGGTAACATATAAACTACGTCAGATAAGGGCGCAAGAGAGGGAGTCGCGACACTAGTGACAGTATATCCTAATATAGTCGATGCCAATCCCGCAAAAACATCGCCGCTTACTTCTGATACTTCACAGGATCCCCAACCTTCGACGGCTTTTGCTAATTCGGCAGCTCTTATTCTTAATAAACGTATATTACCTTCAGGCGCCCAGGTAGCTAAACTCACTTGCAGCCGTACTACCGCATCGTCCGTATTAAGGTCGATCTGTTTCAATAATTTATCCGCATCATTTACCAAAGCATTTTGAGCAGATGTCCACGCCAATAAACCTGCCATCGCTGATTTAAAACGCATGGAACCTGAGGCACCGCTTTCAATTAAAAAAGACATGCGCCACGGTACCTGGGTAGGCAATGTTCTTGCAAATAAACTAATAAACGATTTTAATTCTTGCGGAAATAAATCTATAAAGATACAACTGTAAATTTTATCTCCTGCTCTAATGGTGCGTAGATCCTGGACATAAGCATCGCGAGGAAAGATCTGCCGTGACAGTGGCGGATACATTAAACCAGACATTTCATCGGCCGTGGGTCTTGCGTTATGCGCTGGAATTTTATCGCCAGGCAACACCGCACGCCAATTTTTATCGGTAAAATCTGGTTCTGCAGAATAGCGCATAGCATAAACAGCATCATGCACTTCTAATAACTGACAATAAAGATTCAATCCCAGACAATCATTGACGGTTGCCCTCACAATGGAAGCATGCGCTTCGCGTAAATCAGGAATAGCTGCAATAAGATTTTGGGCATTAATAAAAGGCGGGATTTTATTTTCACGTATCAGCTTGATTTTTTCTTTAGATGCACGTTTTTGCTGCTCTGCTGTCAGTGAAAATGGTCTGGTCCAAATAACAAAATAAAGCTCTTCATGGGCACAATATTTAGAAATGTAATCTACTCTTTCTTTAAACAAATCATTCAAATTTAAATTTAATCGTGCTGCAGTATTCTTTGCGGGTGTTAAAATATCTTCAATTTCTGCTTTAACCACCGATTTATCGTAACTAAAATAGACTTGAAGGTCATGCCCAGGGCGTTTAAAAGTGGCTTGCAAACTTTCGGTTAGACCATGATGTATTCTTTCAAATTCTTCAGTACCGACAAGACGTGTTACACCAAATACTCTAATCACGGAGACCAATGAGCCATCACGCGCGACTAAGGTATGAGTATCTTCTGCTGTTTCAAGATCACAATAAGATTCCGTGGTTTGCTTTAGCTCAGTGCTAAACCATGCAAGGACAGAATCGATGCCGTCAAGAACAGGATCTATGAAATTTCGCATTAAAATCCCCCCGATGCCTGACGGCATCGACCCCCTTCTTCGAAGGGGGTGGTTTTTAGTCTAGGTTGCACCTTCAGCTGCAAGTTCTTCCAACGCTGCTGCTGCCCATGCATCCAACTGTACCTTAAATTTAGTATAGGAGGGAAGCATGCGCAGGTCTTTCAATATATCTAAACTCACTCCAGGATTTTTTGCTTGATACTCAAGAATAAGTTGTCCCAACAACGAAGGATTGCTAGTTCCTGCACCAAATTTAGTTTCTATCAATTGGCTGCGAAACTTAAAGCTGCGATAAATGGTCTGTGCCGTGTCCTGATAACCTGTACCATTTCCCAATGCACAAAAAAGTACATGACAAAAGCTATTTAATTCAGCTTGGGTCATTTCTGGAAGGTAAATCAACTGGCCGCCACCCATTTCCTCTAACCCTATCGATTCAATGAATAAACACTGCGCACAAAAACAACAAGCCGTAATTAAATTACTGTACTTGTTGTTCATGTAATTACCATCGATGTTAACTATTTCCTGATAATCTTTAGCCTGAAACTCGCAATATTGGCAAGTGTAGTTATCTCTTGCTAAAATTTTATTCGCAACTGGCAGAAATGCTTTATCTTCGCGGCGGCGAATAAAAATCCGCCATCCACTGAAATTTACTGCCAATTTGAGTTCATGCATGGTCTAACCCAGCAGTCTGATTAAAAGCTTGTAATACCACTGATACCAGCTTGCTGCCCATTTTCAAACAACGTACCGCCCGCTGACTTAAATACGGATGGTGCGAACAATAATGCCGCGCCGACAAATAATAATGCAATAGGCTTACTGATGGGCGATTGCGTTGGGTTATCTTTATGAGCTTTAAAGCCAGTGATCGCGGCCACGGCAAAACCCATACCAGCCACATAAGAACCTGCTGTAATTAATTCAGCAACAGCACCCAAGTTTTCCTTAGCGGTTTCTGCAATACCTGCTATTCCTGCACCCGTTGCTGCATAAGCCCATGCTCCTACACAAAGTAATGATATTCCACTTAGAAATAGAAGTACCTTCTTTATCACTTTACTATTCATGCTATTTGCTCCTTTTTTAAATAAAAAATAACTTTATCATTTCTATTAACCACCGGGTAGACTTAACCCAAACGTTTCAAACACAGATCGTAAAAAGTCACGCATATCAATACAGAAAATACCGCCTATAATATGCGCTGCTGCTTTACCTGCGCTAGCCTGTTGGCCGCCTTGACCCAATTTCGTTAACATTATAAGACCGCGTATAAAAGCAATCACACCTACGAGCTGTATAATTAGATAGCATGCTTCGATAAAAGTTTGCCACTCAGGTTTATCGCCCATATCATACTGATAAGGATTAGGTTCAGTCCAAAAAGTTGACATTCCCGATCGAACGGTAGAGGGCAGATAAATTAAAGCAGCACCGACAAATATACTTAATAAAGGCCCTGCTAAACTTGCATCTCCTGACATCTGCGTTCGTTGCATTCCAAATTTTTTCAATAATAAAAGTCCATGGAAAATAAACCAAAATCCAAGCACGTAGGCCAATGCGGTTGTAAAATACATCAATGCAGGCACGGCTTTCGCAATATTCTCAATCATGTCTGCCAGATTAGGGATTGCATAAGCCGATGGCATAAACAAAAGATAGCTTATAACAAAAAAGAAAACAGTCTCTAGGCGAGATAAGGAATTTGTTTTGTACTTGGCATCTTTCAGCATGGCTACTCCGCACTCATACCATAAGATAATGCAATAACTTTATTTCCGGTATCGATTTCAACAACACCATCATAGGGATCAATTTTTGTGATACGGCCCCAATCTCTTAGGATATCACCTTCGGCTACAGTAACAGTATCACCCGAGTCTGCTTTTAACCAAGCACGTCCAGGAATAATAGCTTGTACGGTATATACCACTTTTGGAATATTAGGTCTTGCAGGTACCGCAATCGTACTTTCCAAAGGCGGTTTACCACGTGCGGCTGCGGGAGGTGCATTTTGTTGCAGCATTTGGGTGATTTGATTTAAACTTGATTCAATGCGGTTCACACGTTTGGCCATCTCATCCATTTTTCCGCGTACAAGATTAGATTGCATTTCAAATTCAGACATTTTTTGCGCATATTCAGTTTGCAATAAATTCATGATAGCTGTGTTGTGATCTTCCACCGCTTTAACTCTATCGGCCACATTTTGCGGAGGAGCTGTCAATGGTGGCGGCGCTGCTCCCGCAACAGGAGATGCTCCGGCGGGTTGCGGTGGTACCGCTGTCTGGGTCGGAGGATATGCTGTCGTTTGAGGTGCCATTTGCGCAGTTTCTGGAGCAGCAGCAGGGGCGCCCGGCGAAATCGCGCCAGTTTCTGGAGTGATAGTAGGGACTTGCGGCCCCGGTGGATTAATAACAGGCGCTGCGGGTGATGGTACTTGTGTTGCTGCTGCTTGTGCAACCTCCGGAACTGCTGCAGGCGGCGTTACTGGAACCCCAGGTTTTGTTGCGGCTAAGGGTTGTTGTACTGTTTTGGCGGCAGGTGTGGCTTGAGTTATCTCTCCAGACAATGGCGGTGCCGATGGTATTAGCATTTTATAAACAATGCCGATAAGACTCATGAAAACAACGCCGGCTAACATCATCCTGCGGGCCGGGGATAAGCCTGATAGTTTCTCCAAGATTGACTTTTTCGTCGTTTCTGCAGCGGGTGTTGCTTTAGGCGTTTCTACTTCATCATAATTTATTTGGTCGTCAGAGAAATGATATTCCCCTTCTTCGCCCTCATATCGATCTTCTTTCTCATCAACCATACTTTCACGCCTTCTTGAAAGAAACTACTTAGAATAACCCACTTTTCGCCTAAAAACTATACTACTCAGTCACTTCAGCAGCAAATAATATTCCTAGACCTACACCTGCCACCACCTGCACGGTAGGAGGTCTATTAACTTTCTGCTGTGCATCTTGTGCTAAAGCTGTACCTATCTGACCTAAGCCTACTGCTAATTTATTTCCTGGACTTAATGCAGGTGTATTTGTACTAGTACCAAAAATGCCTGTGGTACTTGTACCTTGATTGGTAATGGCTTGTGAATATCCTTGCATAAAGGATGTTGCCATAATATAGCCAAATCGTTCTATATAATGTCTGTCAACTTCACTTGCCATGACTGTTCTTGCGGTATCAGGATCAATCGCATAAGCTGACACTGTTTTTGCCGATGTCCAATCCTCCATGTCCATTAAGTTAAAATTCAAGCTTACTTTATCGCCATTAGGAGCGAGCGATAATTTACCTATTAATTTAGCATTCTTAAATTTACCTTCTATAATCGTCACCATCACGGGTGTATCAGGGTAATCGCTATTCACCGCGGTATCTAACACTCCAAATAAGATGGTTCCTGCCTTGATGATGGGAGGACCTTTTTCCCCTTTACCTGTTTTTGTCGTTGTCGTTGTCGTTTCAATCGATGTACCTGATTTTTCTTTTTCAGGGGGTGAACCGTCCTTATGAACCATAACAGGTGCTTGCCATGCTGTTAACAAATTTTGTGCTTGACCAGACATGGCCGCTATCATGTCATTTATGCGTTTTTGCCTATCTTCTGACTGCCGTGCTTTTTCTTGCAGCTCTTCGGGTGAAGGCGGTTTAGGCCCTGTAGGCGGCGGAGCTGCTTTAAATTCTTCCAACGTTTTTGCGCCCTCTGTCGCAGCAGATTCATTCAAACGTTGCTGTAACGCTGCAAATTCTGGTACGTTTACTTCTGCCGTAGGCAAAACACCACCCACTGGGACTGCCAATTTAGCCTGATATTCTTGATACAAAATTTTAGCCTCATCAGGCGTCAACAAACCAGCCTCCACCGCACGCTTCAATTCATCTGCATAATTAGCAAGTGTTGCATTATTGGCTTGTAAATTTAAAAGACGATTTGCCAAGTCCGATGATCTGCCGCCTTTTGCTAATAAATTTCCCATAATTCCCGTACTGCATGATGACGCGACGCCCGTACGCTGTTCACGGTACATATCGAGTAATTTATCTGCGGTAGCGGGTGTCATTTTTCCATCAGCAACAAATCTTTTTAAAGCAGTATTATATTCATCAAGCGGAACTTTTTTTATCTGTAAATCGGCAAGTGTATTTAATACATCGGCAGATACCTGTCCGGAACCGGCCATTTGTTTTAATGCAACCGAACCCGTCTCTAGGCTTTTTTTCAATAGCTGTTGGGCATATTGTGCCAATAATTTAGCTGCAACTTCTTTTGTGATCTTTCCTTCTTTAACCAAACAATTCAGTTTTTCAGCATATTCCTCAAGCGTTGCGCCGTTTTTTTGCATTTCCAATAACTCATTTGCAACGGATAGGGGCAAGTCACCTGATTTAATTAAAGCATCCATGAATTTTGCGCTTTCTGTTAATAAAGCATTGGCATGTTGTTTTTTATATTTATCCAGTAATAATCTTGCGGCCTCTGGAGTCAATTTTCCTGCTTTAATAAGAGCATTAAGCGCTGCGTCATAGGCTTCAACAGGAACATTTTTTGCTGCTAAATCTAATAAAGCATTTTGATCATCAACACTCATCTTGCCATCTGCAACCAATCGAGCAAGATCATCTGCAACATTAGCTTGTTCATCGCCTGGACAAAGAACGGTGCAATCCCCTTTATTACCAGGCACATTCATAAGCGTGGGGACAGCAGCAGTACGTTCTTCCATCCCTCTTTTGGCCCGTTCTGCACTCGCCTGCTCAACAGCACGTGCATATTGAGGTGTTAATTCACTTCCCGGTACAGAAACTAGCCCTGAAGGCGCTCTGGCCACTGCTGTGCCGCCGGTAGCAGTTTCTGGCCCACTAAAAAATTTTACGGCCAAGTAAACAAGAACGCCAAAACCGACCACCCCGGCAAACAAGAAAAATATTCTTGATTTTGCATCAGCACCCGAAAATATTTTTAATTTTGGAAGTTTTAATGCCATCAGAGCCCCTCAATCCTAAGTTCAACCGGTAACCCATACTGAGAAATAAGCACCGAGGAGCTTTGCTGTATCTCATAAGCATGCATACCATCTGGACTTACCATGGTTCCTATCCATCCAGGAGAAAGAAGGGTAAAACGAGTTCTTAGATACATTTTATTTCCCAATGACCAAGCAAGACAATCACCGCCAAGTACTTTTAATTGTTTACTTCCAGGCGGCGGGATACCATCCAATACATTTAACAACAGTTGATTAGCACTGTCTGGCAAACCTACTCCCGTGGGTACATCTTTTGAGTTTGGCCCAAGACCTGAAACATGAATATCGGTACGATAGTCCACAACGCGTTGGCCGGCGACCAGTTGTAAGGTAATAGGTGTTGGCAATCCTACCAATCGAATAATAAGATCACTATCTCCATAAGGCGACATGGCTTGCATCAATAAAATATTACTTTTTCCATCCCATTGAGGAGTAATTTTCCTGGGGTCACCGATATCATAGGATGCAATAGGCCATGGCGACCCCGTTGAATCAACAAACACCAATGATGTGATATATCCTTGGGCTAATCGAATAGCGGGCGGTGTTGACCCTGGAGCCAAATTAATCATTAAAGTACTGGAAACAGGTTTCGGCGGTATATTCGCAGGAATGGCTGCGGCCCGTTGAGAGGTATCAATCATTTGGCGCAATTTAACAACTTGCTGCGGCGTCAATGGCACATTTTGTTTTAACATTGCATTAAATGCTTCTTTAGAATCAGAACTTGGCGGGGCATAAGGCGGCGCAGAATTAATCATGACTTGCCTGCTCTGTTGGAACGGAATAGGCGGTGTTTCAATCACAGGTTCATCATCAAAAAAATCTTCTGGGTTGGCGGGAATCACTAATTCCGCCTGTCTCGAAAAAATTCTTTTTGGTTTTGGTATGCTGGGTTTTTTTTCAGTCACAAAAGGAGGCGGTGTTTGAGGAGTAGGCGGAGGTTTTTGATGTCCATTTTTTTTTAACCATTCTTGATATTCTGCCATAGTAGGTTCAAGCTCGGGTTTTTTTTGACCCTCTTCTGCTACTTTTATGACTTCACCTTCAGCAAAAGCCATGAGGCTCACGCTACTCAACATGAGCAGAATCACAGTTACTGTTATTCTCATGTACATATTATACATTAGGTATACTCATTGTGTTTCATTTGTTTGCCAAAAGCTTAATGTTATCAATTGCCACACCATATATATTGTTCAATGTAGGAACCCTAACCACGAGTAGTTGAAAAGTGGCTTGTTTAGAACTCGTGCTGACCTCTGCAGCCACAGAAGTATGTGTAATCGTCATAGGAATTTGTACCCACCATGCATATCTATTTTCTAATAACCCTTCATTAATAATAAATGGGGCACCCGCGGGAGCACCATTTGTAAATGTTTTATGCACATTTACGATGTCATCGGATGCATAATTATTTAACATTCCTTGAAAAGCCAGCCAGCCATTATCGGTAAAATAAAATCTATTTTCCTGAACTTGATCTTTATAATTAACAAAGTCGTAATTAAATGCACTCATCATGACATTGCCTACCCATTGCAATAAATTTGCTGGGGAAAGATGCGGCAACTCTACTGGCACAGGAGGCAAAACTCGCCATTCTTTGTCCGTAAGAAAATAAACAGGCGGCGGCTTTGTCACATATAAATAAATGCAACTGGCTATCAATAAAACAATAGCTGTAATGATCAACCCTAAACACAATACGATTTTGTGATGCCCATCACGATAGAAATCACTTTTCAAGCGGACTACATCTTGCCCTTCCACTACCATTTCCACCTCTTACTAGATTGTGAAACAGCCACCAAACTATAACATATGCCATTAGCATCTTAAAGCACGCGACAGGTAGAGACTACTTTGGCGGCATACTCATCTTTTTTACAGTTTCTGGGGTACTGCTAATGACCATGGAGTAAATAGCTAAACCTCTATAACTTTCCAACAAATTTCTTCGTACCACAATGACCGTCACAACAAATGCATTGGAGGTACTCGTCTTCTCATCATAGGTAGGCGGCTTTAAATAGGTGACCAACAAAGGCATTTCAAATTTGAAAGCATGGACGCCGCCTAAAATACCTTCTGTTAATAGGGTTGGTTTTTCTACCACCCTAGCCACAAAAACCCATCTGCGATTTTGTAGGGCTAATAAATTATCTGAAATAGTAAGTTCTCTCATATACGTCGACCAACTATTATCTGTAAAAAATTTTTGTGCACTTTGCAATTGCTGCCTATAATTAACAAAGTCAAATGAATTGGCCGATTCAACAGCTTTTACCGTCCATTCAATCAAATCATCCTTTGACATATTTAATTCGCTTAATGGTATATCTTTAATAAGACGACCTATTTCATCTGCAACAAAATAACGCGGTTTTGCTTGAGAAGTTTCTAGATAGATCACGATAGAAATTAAAACACCAATAACTATCAAACTGATTACAAAAACAGTTAACACAAAATGAAATCTTTGTTTATAAAATGCATTGCGTAATTGCACCAACAGCAAAGCTTCCGATAAATTTTTGTTCTCTTCCATAAAACCTCTATCGCATTACAAATTGGTCAATGGCAATGGCCGCTGGATTTTCTGTCGTCGGCACTCTAACGATCATAAGAGTCAGCATATAGTTGGTACTTGTGGCCGTTTCTGCACTTTGATAGGTTACCAAAAATGGAATTTGCACACGCCAAACTCTATCGTAATCTCCTAAACTTCCTTGGTTTGATATCACAGGCGGCGCGGATACTACGCCGTTAACGAATAATTTATTGGCCGTTATTGTGTCAATTAATCGTTGAATCGAAGCTTTATAGGCCGTCCAACCTGCTGCGGTGAAATAAGGTTGCGCCATGTCTAATTGCTTAGGGTAATTATAAAAATCATACGTGTAAGCAGCTACAGCAGCTTTACTTGCCCATTTTATTAACGTGCTTGATAATAAATTTGGCGTATCATAGGAAGTGAGCGGCATTTTCTGACCATCACTACTCGCTGCAATAAAAAGCGCCATAGGCCTATGTCTTACCTGATAAAGTAACACTGCCACCATCATTAACATGAAAATTAAACAAACAATCAACCCCACAAGGATTTTTGGAGAACGCATGCGGTAAAATGCATTATTATCATTCACAGAATTGCTTGCTTCTACCATGGATGACTCCACTAACTTCCATAAACCTTTAGTTCAATAAGCTGCCCGTTTGTTGTTGAAGCATAATACTTAACTCCTGGCACAAATAATTCAAAATAAATAATAACCAAGATTAAAAAAAGCATGATCAATGCCGAGGTAAATAACCATCGCACCATTTTGCGGTAATTATGCCAATAAAAATCACTTTGATATCGGGGCATTTCATGTCTGTCACCTAACATGGTGGTTTCCTCTTTACTAATTAAGCACCCCCTTTGAAAAAGGGGGTATTACACTGGAAGCTTCTCCAACGTAATCTCAACCCTATAATTATCACTATTCCAATCCGCAGTATTTGCCGTAACCAATTTCGAACTTCCGCCGCCTTCCGCATAAAGCAATCGAGTATTAATATGCCTATTCCACAAATATTTCATCACTTTATCGGCTTGCTGCTCTGAAAGCGCCCATATGATACGAGGAGGTTCTGCAGCACTAGTATAGGCTGCCACTTTGACAGACATATTCGGATATTGATTAATGTATTTTCTGACCAAGTCTAAGGTATCGTACACTTCAGGACGGAAATTGGATGTGTTTGGAAAAAACAGCGTTGTCGAATTAATAACTATCATAATCTGATCACCCATTTCAATCACGCGCACGTGACGGTTCTCGAGTTGATCAGCAAGTGTAGTATGGGAATCAATGTATTTACCCAAAGCTCCGCCAAAGATTGCGCCAAGCCCAAACCCTGCCAGACCGCCGATGGCTGAGGTTGCACTACCGGCAGCAGCACCCACCACGCCGCCTATGACTACTCCTTTTGCAGTTTGATTAGCATTTTGATAAGCATCACTGACACCTCCTGACTCACCAAAATGCCGCATGGCATAATCTGTTTCGAGATAGGCTTGATCAGCTTGACCGGCAGCGCCTCTTTGTGCGGCTGAGGATGCGCAGCCTTGGAGCGAAAGCAGCATAACACCGCAAAAAATACACCCAATTAATAGTGCTAGGTTTTTTACATGATTCGAAATTATTATTTTCATTATTCACCCGATTTCTCAGAGTTGCGCATATTAGTAATATACTCCACTAACTCTTGAGCTGCCTGCACTACCGCTGAAGGTTCCAAAAATATACCCGCAATTTCAGGCGGATAATCGGTTGCAAGTAAAATATCTTTTATGATTTCTTTGGCAATGGTTGATGATTGCGAGCTTGAACGTCCCAAAATACGTTCTAATAGTTCAACCTTAGTTTTTAAGAATGCTTTATTGACCAATGGCTGGCTAAATCGATCAAAATCCGCACCCACCAGTTGTTTAACACTATCACTTAGTACAGGCTTGCTAAATAAATTGATATGCCCAGCCTGTTCTGATTCTTCAATAACAACGGTTTCCTCTTCTTCGGCAGGCACAGCGGTTTTATTATGAAATGCTAATAAAGCCGATACACCGCGTTCAATAAGATTGGTTTCTGCATTTTCATGCATGGCGCTTGCAATAAGCTGGATTTCTTCTGCCTCTTCCGTAGCTGGCTTAAATGCTTCGCCTTCACGTTCCAAAATATGATCAAATTCTTCCAATCGATTTTCTAAGTCAATGAGCGTCCTGCCAATAGGCGGCTCAACTTTCAAAAAATGATTAAGTCTAAACTGTTTAACCGCGGCGGGATTAGCAAAAAACATGCGTGCACGCACAATTTTTGATTTAAAAAAGACATGCGCCTCACCTTCACGTTGTTCCTTCAAATCTAATAAATCCACACGTGCACGTTTTTCAGATGATGCACTACGACTATCCATGTAATTATTTAACAGACCGCCTGCATTCGTTTGAAATGAATCCACTTTAGTGACCCATGATTCTCCTGCTGTTTTGGAAAAAAATTCCCAGGTTTCGGCGGGGTCTTCTAATTTCATACATATTTTAATGTTGGTATTTGCACCAATGGATGCAGCTTCTTCTTTCGATGCTTTTTGAAATGCGGGTAAATCTTGCCCAGCAAAAACAACGGAAAACCCTAATGATCGCGCTTGCGCAGGAACAACGGCAAATCCTTTTACGGCGTAATAACCGTATTCATCCAATATGCACATATAAGGAGTTGTACAACTGGTAGGTTTTCGTGAAATAACTTCTTTATAACTGCCTTCTACCGCATCCCCAAGACCCGCTGCCATCATGGCTTTTAAGGATGCAATAATCACTTTTCCTAAGTTGGCCAATTCTTCAGGAGCTTTTTCTAATGCAGGCAGCAACACCACTAAAATGCGGCGATTTAACACGACATCCTTTAAATCGACTTCAGAAAGATTAGTACGAATAATATGCCCATAGGTATCTGCAAGCGAACCGAACGCACGTGTTAATTGCATGGTAATAAAACCATGTTGTTCAAAAACAGTCGAGCTCTGTTTGCCTTTCTTGGATGGATCATAGCCTGGCAAGGTGCGCAGATAGTTCATCATGGGCTCTAGTACTAAAGTAGGAGCTTCCGCCAGGCTCACAGGTTCTTGATTGTCACGGATAAACATTTTATCAATACCTATGGCTTCTAGCCGCGGCAATTCAAAATAATTACGAATGGTATTGGCATCCAGCAAAATTTTGCCCTGATCACGCATGTATACAAGAACTTTCATCAATGCTTCAACGAATACAATAGCACGGCCTTTCCACATGTCACCGTCACCGGATTGGCTGCTCGAATCCATTAAACTCGTCACTAAACCTGCCAACATACTTGATGAACCATTACAAAAAGGGTTCATGGTATTAGAAAGCCGCTTTTCTTGTGCGCCTATAATATCTCTGGCACCCGTCATAAAGTTGATAAGAAGTAAATCATCTTCACGGCCCATAAAACGGGACATGGAAAATACTTTTGCAAAAAGACTGTTATCACCTTTTCCATCGACATATAAAAATCCGCTGCCTTGCATCAAAGCATTAAATGCAATTGAAACCAAGGCTTCCGTTTTACCGCTGCCGGTTGAACCAAAAATTAAAACATGCGTACGCATGTCATCATTATTAAACCATAATTCTTCATTGTTTTGTTTTCGATTACCAAAAAAACTAATGCCGCGAGCTTTGCGCGGTTTTAGGCTGCCTGGCAAAGGATCATTGTAATCATAGGCACCTGAACGCTGGGGCATACGAAACGGTAATTTAAATTCGCGCGTATAGGCATAAATAAAAATACCTATGCATACGAGACCAATTAAATCGGTAATCGATTTTGCAACAAAGGCAACGACGGCAAAACACATTAACAAATTGGCCGTTTTAGCGGGGTCTTTAAAGAAATCAGTTATCTTCATACCCAGCGTACGGGTATCTCGCAATAATAATTGCGGGGCTAATTCTTGCTGTTCTTCTAAACCACGTTGTGGACGCATTTAGTTAATCCTGTTCATCGGGATGATACACTATTTCCTTTAGTGCAATCTCTAATGCATTAGTTGCTTCTTCAACCATAGGAACTAACAATCGTCTTCCCATTAATTTTTCTGCAGTCCAATGCGCAAAAGGCCCTGCCACCTCAACAAAAGGTGTTTGCCTGCCCACTGTGTTTAACATATACCACAACTTACGATCCACTGGTTTTAACCATAAAAAATCTGATGAGGACTGCACTCCATCTTCACGCGCCGTTTGCAGCATAGAAGCCATCACCGTCAGCACATAAGCATGGGAGGCTGTAACACGTTTAACGATTTTGCTGTCCTGGTATTTTTTACATAGCTCATCAACGCCTGTAAAATCCATTTTGGCCTTAGAAGAAACACTTAATTGATTCACCATGGCCGTCACAGCTGCAACGTCACTATGATATTTTGCCGCAAAAATGCCAAATAATGCTCGTGTATGTAAAGGCAATTTATCAATTCCTTGCCATAACGGCCCTAACTGTATCGAAAATATTTTGGTTGCTTGACCGCGTTTAAGGCTTACTTCAACGCGGCTCCATTCTCTACGTGTCATGCCTTCTTTAGGCTCAGGTTTATGTTCTTGCAATAATTTATGGCGTTTACAAAATTGCATAGGCGTTAAAGCCATGGCCCAGGGGCCTTTATCAATATCTTGTTTGTCTAAATCTAATCCTAAAGGAGGAGTAATTTGCGGCCAATTCTTTTTTTCTGCTTCTGCCAAGTCACGCATAGTGTAAGTACGTTTAAATGAACGCGTTGAATTAGCAAAATAAATACCGACGGCTAACAGAAGTATGAGAATTATAATGGGAATGCGTATGTACTCACCTACCGCATTCCCAACTTGCAGCACATCTTTAAAAGTTAACGTCGCAGGATCTGTTGAAAGAATCACATCACGCACATCACTAAGCCTGTTGGTAAAATAACTAACAAGCTTAATTTCAAACAATTTTATTGCAAAATAGGCTTTGGTCAGTTGTACCCGATAGAGATACCAAATGATGTAACAACCGATTAATACAGCAGCGATAATCCATAATAACCCTGTTGCATTATCGGATTGATCACCGCCGCCGCCTTGTTTCGCCATACTGGGCTACCCCTGCTGCTTTTCGCGAATCTCATCCAACATTTTACAATCAATACAAAGGGTCGCGGTAGGTCTTGCTTCCAATCTGCGCAAGCCAATTTCAACACCGCAAACTTCACAATAACCGTATTCTTTATCTACCAGCAATTGTAACGATTCTTCGATTTTCTTTAATAGTTTTCGTTCGCGGTCTCTGGCTCGCAATTCCAAACGAAACTCTTCTTCCTGACTGGCCCTATCATTAGGATCAGGATAATTGATGGCCTCATCTTTCATGTGATGCACAGTACGGTCCGCTTCTTCCATGATTTGTTTGCGCAATAAGGTTAATATGTTGGTAAAATGCGCACGCATCTTGCCATTCATATATTCTTCACCTTTTTTAAGCTTGTACGGAGAAATACCTAAAACTTCTAA
>CAYVRW010000052.1:0-16929 GCA_964453575.1 uncultured Coxiellaceae bacterium
AAATTCTGCCGGCGCTGGGTGGCGCCGGGCCAGGGCTCCTTTGCCCACCCTACAGCATGCTCGCAAATATGGTTGATGCTCAATGAAAAAACTTGCCAAAGAAGACATCATTTCATACCAAGATGTATTGGGAGCTGATGGATTACTCGGCAAAGCCATACCTGGTTTTACTTCCAGAGAAGCTCAACTTCAGATGGCAGACACCATCACCAAGGCATTGACGGTTGACGCGCAACTGGTAGTAGAAGCAGGAACCGGTACCGGCAAAACATTTGGTTATTTAGTACCTATCTTTATTTCGCAAAAAAAAACGATTATTTCAACAGGCACCAAAAACCTGCAAGATCAATTATTTTTCAAAGATATTCCGGTTATCAAAAAGCTTTTTTCATTTCCACGCAAAGTGGTATTACTCAAAGGCCGCGCAAACTATATTTGCCGCTTACGACTCAAACATAATTTAGACGATGGACGATTAAGCTCGCGGCAACTCGTCACACAACTGCATATTATCAATGAATGGGTCATGCGCACTTTAAGCGGTGATACGTCAGAATTAAATGCAGTCCCAGAAGACTCGGGTATTTGGCCGTATGTCACAAGTACCGCCGATAATTGTCTTAATCAAGATTGCGAATTTTACAAAGATTGCTTTGTTGTCAAAGCAAGACAACAAGCCATGACGGCTGATATTGTAGTCGTAAACCATTATTTATATTTTGCAGATATTGCATTGCAAGAAAGCGGGTTTGGTGAATTACTACCAGGTGCAGAAGTGGTGGTATTTGATGAAGCCCATCATTTACCAGAGATTGCCTCACAATTTTTTAGTACGACGTTGAGTGCACGGCAGCTCATTGAATTAGGACGTGACAGCCAAGCTGAAGCCGCAAAAGATGCCAAAGATATGAATGCTATTAATGACGCATCAAATGACTTACAAACAGCCGTGCATGATATGCGTAGCGCATTAGGTAAAGAATTAAGGCGCTTACCTTGGCCAGACAAACCCAATGATAAACTGCAAAATAATATTGATTGGATTAAAATAAAATTACAAATACTTGAAGCTTTGCTAAAAGAAGCAGCAGTACGCAGCAAAGGACTGGAAAATTGTTGGCGCCGATCTTCTGAACTGATCGAACGTTTTAATCTTTTAACCGGACAAACGCCAGCTAATACCGTGCATTGGTTTGAAACTTATTTACAAAGTTTCTCTATTCAACATACACCCATGGTAGTTGCTGATCATTTTAAGCGGCATATTAAAGACCTTAAACGAACCTGGATTTATACTTCTGCCACGTTAACGGTGAAAAACAGTTTTCAATTATTTACTGATACCATGGGCTTGGACCAAGCATTGCCACTGCAATTAAAAAGCCCGTTTAATTATCAGGAACAATCATTATTGTATGTACCACGCGGGATACCTGATACGCATAACCCTGGTTATCATGAATCATTAGTGAATGCCATTATTCCCTTATTGGAAATCACCCAAGGCAAAACATTTATTTTATTTACCAGCTATAAAGCTTTGGAATATGTCGCAGAAGCACTTAAATCGCGTGTTGAATTTCCTTTATTATTACAAGGCAGCATGCCTAAACGTGAGCTCATTGATCAATTCAAACAATTAGGCAATGCTGTGTTATTAGGAACGAATAGTTTTTGGTATGGTGTTGATGTACGAGGCGATGCATTATCTTGTGTAATTATCGATAAATTACCTTTTGCGGCACCCGATGACCCCATTTTGCAAGCCAAAATACAAATGCTGAAGAAACAAGGCATAGATCCATTTCAAACCGTCCAATTACCCAATGCTGTTATCACCTTAAAACAAGGGGCAGGGCGTCTTATTCGCGATATTCAAGATCGCGGTCTTTTGGTCATCTGCGATCCCCGTATCGTTGGTGTACGCTATGGCGAAACGTTTATCCGCAGCCTTCCTGAGATGCCGCGTACGCGTGATTTAAATAAAGTTAAAGAATTTTTTAAAATCACTACGTAATAATGCGAATTCTGTTATATCTCATTGATTTATATGAACATACATTTATGATCGATTTATGTTCAAATTTATAGTGAAGTATGTTAATATTTTGACCACAAAACCTGAACGATCAGCACGGAAAATTTATGAAACCCAGAAATCTTAAATTACTTTCACCTCACAAAAGAGCATTCTTTAGCACGCCTCAACTCCCAAGGTCATCCGCTAGACCCGCCACTTATTTACAAAGTAAACGATACTACATAGATCCAACCTATATAAAAGGTATGCATAAAGCTCTTTTTGACAAATTCAAGTATTTATCGCCCATAAATGGTGTAGTGTTTCGTGAATTAGAAATTCCCAAAAAATTATATCATCTAGGAAACGACTCTGCGAGCTGCCAACTGGTACAAGAATTGTATTACCAAGAGGACCAAAATCATCAATTTCTAAATACCCAAAACAAATCCGAGCCGGGTTATTCTTTGACACCAAAACTCATTGCAGAAATCATGCGCCATCTTGCTGCAGAGACACTTGATAACCCTAAAACACGTGAAGCATTGTGCTCGGAATGGAAAAAAACTCATAAAAATTTAACAGATGGTAAAATTAGTAAAATTAAAATAAATCAGTTATTAGATTTAATTTCACGTTCTAAAAAAGAATGCGGAACAATTTATCCTGTCCATATGACCGAAAATATATTATTAGCATTTCTTTGTTATAAAGCAGAAACACGTACCGATCTTACGGAAGATTATTTAAAAACATTAGATCAGTTAAACCCAGTCATAGAGAACAGTGAATCTTTGAATTCTCATGAATTTGATGATAATGACCTGGATGTTGGCAGAAACGCTTTACAAGAAGTACGCGGCATGGCAAATCAACCTAACTCTAGTCTTGATCTCTCCACATGCAAGATTTTTGAAACCCATCATGAAAATATCATTGCCTACCAGCTACTGAATGATTCTTTAGCAGAAGTTATGCGGCGTAGGTTGGGATATAATGGTCAACCTGACAGACCCGACTGCGTAGAAACTATGATTAATAATGTAATTAATGCTATCATGCACGATGGTAGACGATTTAATTTTGATCGATTGCCTAAAACACTAGAACCACATGATAAGCTGCATGATTTTTATAAAATGCAATCCTATAAGGCGACTAAGGTCAATAATCTTGCCGTAAAACAAGCATTTATGGATATGGTTTCAGATCATAACTTTCTTAGTTATCATGAGGGAAAAAACTATGAATTGACTACTCATCCAGAGAACGTCACCAAGGTCTTGGGCCACCTTTTTTTAAGAGATCATGCAGTCTCTTTGAAAGAATTGTCTAAACGATTTTCTGATAAAAATAGACAAATTAGTTTTGATCGAAAAAATAATGTTATTGAAATAATCATCTTAAAAGATGGTAAAAAACCTGTAAAACTAAGGTTGGAATTTTACACTGATTGTATCAAACTCATTGCTCCTCAAGCATTTCAAACACCTGCAAATACTATTTTTCATATTCATAACGAGTGCGACGCTTTGTTAAGTGCATTATTGCATAAAAAAAATCGTATATATAATGAATCAATAATGAAAACATCTAATGAAGAATTAACGCTCGCTGATATTAATATGTTATTACTATATTATTGTCCTCATGATCGAGATGAAGCCGCCTTTTTTTTCAAAATCGCAATAAATTATTTAATAAAATATCCGATATTAAAAAATACATTACTAGCATATGCAAAAACACATGATATTGAAGAAGAAATAATGATTCACCAGGCAGTCCGGGAAATGAATATGCTTGCTATTGAAGCTTTGTTTGAACTATATCCTAATATTAAAAGCTTTCGTAACTCATTACTTGAATCGACGGTATTCTTATCTTGCATACCTGAGGGATTAAGTAAGCGTGAGGCGATAATAATACTATTACTCAAGAAAGGAGCAAATCCTAATAGCGTAAATGGACATAACGGGACACCTTTACATGCTGCATGGCGTCCTAGTATTACAAAATTATTACTCGAAGGAGGCGCAAATCCTAATGCTAAAGATAATGATGGCCTAACACCGCTAGCATTAATAATAAAAGAAGTATTGGGAATAAAGCATCCAGAGTATGCAATGTCCTATTATAGAAACCTTCTTACAACTATAAGCCATTTACTTGATTTCGGAGCGGATCCCACTCTTATTCCAAATTTTGGTACTAAAGAAAAGATGATATTAGAAGAAGCAAAAAATCTTAAATCTTCTTCAGGGGTAAGCAAAGTTGGACTATTTGCTGAACGAAGCGTTTCTGATAATGACAATGTCTGTGAGAAATCACCACGGCCAAGCGCATAGCACGCCTCGCGATGATGAACCATGGATGGTTTACGTGCAGGTAATAATGCACAAGATCGTGACTTCTGGTAGTATGCGATTCTCTATAACAAAGAATTCTCTATAAAAACATGAAGCTTTTAGCCATTGAAACCTCATCTATTGCATGTTCAGTAGCTCTAGCTATTGATGATGCTATTTTTACATCGCACAAAATTGCGCCCATGCAGCAATCTCAACTTATATTGCCCATGATAGATGAGTTATTAAAATCTAAAAATGTATCTATCAATCAATTAGATGCACTTGCTTTTGGATGTGGTCCTGGAAGTTTTACTGGAGTTAGAATTGCAACTAGCGTTGTGCAAGGATTAGCTTATGCCTTAAACCTTCCAGTTATTCCTATTTCATCTCTGGCTGCTTTAGCACAGACAGCTTATCAAGAAAAAGGATATGAGAAAGTCTTGGTTGCAGTCGATGCACGTATTCAAGAGGTTTATTGGGGAGCATATGAAGTTAATGCGGCAGGGTTAACATTACAGGGTGATGAGCATGTCAGTAAACCCGAAGACATTCTTGTACCCGATCAGGCCACATGGAGCGGGGTAGGGAACGCTTGGGAAGTGTATAAAGACACTATTACTCATAAACTTACAACGCTATATTCAAGCTGTTTGCCAACCGCTGCATCGATTGCGCAATTGGCAAAAGAAAAATATCTTAAAAAATCCTGGGTCAACCCACCCGATGTTGGTCCGACTTATGTGCTAAATAACGTGCAAAAAAAAGCGGGTCATATTGGACCGTGAACCCACAACTCCACCCCGCCCACACGCCGGGGGACGACGAGATGTTTAAGCAGCTTCAATATCACTCTTGCTCACCGAACATATCACACCAACGCCATTAAATGCGTTGCTAACCTCTTCATAGGAATGCCCTCTCTTCGTAGCAGCTGTAAGCACGCCGCAAGCTCCCATGTTATAATCAGTACCAGGTGACCAGTAAAACATATTGGCATCAAGCATGACTTCATAAGCTTGGCTAATAGTCCAAGTAGTGCTTAATAAATAAAAGGCTTTGTTATAAACACCGCTTGAGTAGTGTGGATTCATACCCGATTTAAAATCAGCAGCGTTCCCAATCGAATGTCCATCTTTTGGCGGATCACTCATGTAGCGTAAAGGTGTGTCGGTGAGTGAAATGCCTGCACCAAGGTTCCAGTCAAGGCCATTCTTATACCAAGTAAAGCCAAGATTACGCAGACGATCATTCAGTGTCATACCTGTCATATCAGAAAATGCTTCATTCATACCACCTGATTGATCTACATAAGATAAATTGGAATGATTATCAGTGATCAAATGACCGAACTCATGTGACACCACATCACCTTCTGTCAAAGGCGTAAACATCGTGTTTCCATTACCAAAAACTAATTGTTGCGGGCCTGTAATACCAGATGCTTTCATACAGTTTCCGCCGCACGCAAACGCATTGTCATAAGTCCCAAGGTGTGTATAAACTCTTATAGGTATTCCAGTGCCAATAGGTTGTGACACTTTGTATTGTTTATTCAGCATCTCGAACGTTTGTCTGACAAAATAAGTGACGTCATTAACGGGTGATGCCCCATTATTGACGGGAGCATATCCATTATCATTTGCATTCATATAATCAGGAGCAGAACAAGCATACACAAAAGGTGAAAGCTGATGCACAGACTCATCTACGGTGGATACCGGTAATTGGAAAGGTAACGAGGCTTCAGGTTGATTTTTTAAGTTGATAACACGATATTTTGGATTGGAAATAAGACAGATATTATTTTGAATAAGCACTCCGAATTTTCCAAATCCATTCATACCTGTCGTATATTTACCAAACTGATAGATATATTTAGTCCCCCCCAGATGTGAGCCGCCTAACCCTTGACCTACGATACTTTGCGCAGTCGTTAATGCATTCCATTCTTGTATGATTTTTCCATTGTTAGCATCAATAATATAAGAAAGAATAGCAGGCCCTTCCGATGTTCTTGTTGCATAGGAAATATGATAGGCAAGAATTGCTTTGGTTGAGATATCTTTATTGAAATAAATGATTTTTTCAGCATTCACTTTTGTCTTAACAGCATGCTTACCAATCGCAATATTTTTTGCTTGATCCATGGATAATTGACCATTTAAATCTTTGATATCTTGTTCAATACCTTTGATCAACGTACCTGTTACTGATTTTTTTTGTGATGATGTATGATAAACCAACTGTGATTGCCAAACAGGTAAGCCGCGATAATATTGATTATACCGAGTATGGCTTACATTAGAATGATCAACAATCCCTGACAAAAATTGTAAGGTATGAGCAGGATTAGGTTGGATATTTAAATTTGCAGGTAACATCACACCTATGGGTGCAGGTGAGGTTTGGGTCAATGCAAATTCTTTTAATAAAGCTCCATAGCTATCAACTTTCCCCCAAAGAATATTTTGTTGTGCTGCATGAGTGACAACCCAAGGGGACAAGCAAACGCCAAAGGCAACTCCTTGTAACAACTTTTTCAACTTCCATGGTTTCATGTTGTTTCTCCATAATTTAAAAAGTAACTTCCCTAAGCTATCTTATTCTACTTAGTACTATGGAAAATACATCTAGGGAAACTACTAATAGGAAAATGACAAGGTAATCGGTAAGGATCGTTAAGGTATGGGCATTTTATGTACAGATGAGTATTAGAAAACAGCTATTCCCGCTAAAGAGGGTTAGATATTCATTTTTTAGCGACTTGTTGTCAGGATGACAACACAAAGCACAGGGATGTGCTGTTTGGAGCGTAAAAATGAATATCTAACCCTCTTTAGCGGGAATCTCTGATTAGAAAACTTAAACATGAATAAGTAAATAATTGTATACTCCTCATAATAGCGCTAAAATTCAGCACATTAGTCTTCGGAGGTTTGTAATTTTTATGGCTGTACAAAGTGGTAATGGTGGTAGACAAGATCTAATCAATATACTTCGTGTTTATTTAAAAGACAAAGTACCGGAAGCCAAAGCTGCGTTATTAGAAGCCTTTGCTCAGCGTTATTATGCATCTGCGCCCTTGGAAGATCTTTATGCACGTAGTATAGAAGATTTGTTTGGTGCCTTACTCTCGCATTGGAATTTTATTTATCATCGAAAACCAGGTGAATCAAAAGTTAAAGTCTTTAATCCCACTTTGGATGAAAATGGCTGGCAATCCAAGCATACCATTATTGAAATATCGCATGACGATATTCCTTTCATGGTTGATTCCATTCGCATGGTACTTAATCGCAGCGATATTCTGATTCATTTAGCCATTCATTGCGGCGGTTTAAAAGTCGTTCGCGATGCAGAAAATAATATTACTAAAATATTACCCATAGGTACACAAGACCCTCATGCAAGTTCCGAAGCCCCTATTTATTTTGAAATTGATAGACAAAGTGATCCTGCTTTGATGGCAGAGCTATGTTCTACCATAGAACAAGTTTTGTATGATGTGCGGATCTCTGTAGCAGATTGGCAAAAGATGGTAACAAGAGCTAAAGAAGCGTTGCATGAACTGGTAACTAATCCGCCGCCTTTAGACCCGGAAGAAATAGCCGAATCCAAAGATTTTTTACAATGGATTATAAATAATCATTTTACTTTTTTAGGTGCGAGGGATTATAAATTAATAGGGAATGAAAATAATCGTGCGCTGCAAATCATTCCAGGATCAGGATTAGGCGTTTTAAGAGAAGATAGTACCACACCGCGTTCAAAAAATTACGCTGATTTACCACCACAAGCACGCAAACTCGCTTTATCCAAAAACATTCTTATTATTGCCAAAACAAATACCAAAGCCACGGTACATCGCGATGCTTATACCGATTATATAGGCGTTAAACTTTTTAATGATAAAGGTGAACTTGTTGGAGAAAGACGTTTTATTGGGCTTTATACGTCAACAGCGTATCATTCAAGGCCCGCTTATATTCCATTTTTACGCCAGAAAGTCGAAAAGGTTATGCAAGAATTACACTTTCCGCCGGATAGTCATAATGGCAAAGAAGTGGCTCACATCTTAGAAACACTACCTCGCGATGATTTATTTCAAGCAACCCATGATGAATTACTGCAACTTACACTTGGTATTTTACAATTGCAAGAACGCAAACGTATCCGTTTGTTTATTCGTAAAGATTCATTTGGCCGTTATTTTTCATGTTTAGTGTATGTTCCAAGAGAAGTTTTTACGACCGACTTATGCAATGCGATGCAAGATATTCTCGTACAATCATTAAATGGTATAGAGTCATCTTATACAAGTTATTTTTCTGAATCAGTACTTGCAAGAATACATTATATCGTAAGAACCAATCCAAAAAATGCTAAAGAATATGACCCAGCCAACATTGAGCAAAAACTTATAGCAAAAGCTCTCTCTTGGATCGATGAACTTAAAACTTCTTTAATCCATACTTTTGGTGAAGGCAAAGGGTTGGCCTATTATTTAAAATATCGCAAAGCATTTTCTGCAAGTTATGCTGAAGCTTATTCACCCGCGATTGCTGTTTTAGACATCAAACAAATGGAAGAGCTTTCTCCCCAAAAAATGCTTGGTATGGTATTTTACAAAACCAAATCAAACTTACATTTAAAACTATTCCATTTAGAAAAAAATATAGCATTATCAGATGTTCTGCCTACTTTAGAAAACATGGGGTTACGTGTCTTAGGTGAACAACCCCATGAAGTTATTTTCAAAGATAATACCTCTGTGTGCATTAGTGATTTTGATATGATACCCAGCAGGAACAATGACATTGATCTTGAAAAGGTTACACAAAAATTCCTAGATGCCTTCGAAAATATCTGGTTAGGCAACGCAGAAGATGATGGATTCAATCAGCTTGTTTTAGAGGCAGAATTAACCTGGCGTGAAACCGCCATCTTAAGGGCTTATACCAAATATTTACGTCAAATAGGCTTTAATTTTAGTCAAAACTATATCGAACAAGCGCTTGTCAATCATCCTATCATTGCAAAAAATTTGGTTTCCATTTTCTTTTTACGATTTTCACCCGAATATCGCGGGGATACTTCAGAACTTATTGCGCAAATTGAAAAGTCATTGGATGAGGTCACCAGTCTTGATGAAGATAGAATTTTACGAAAACTTTTGGAAGTGATTCAAGCAACCATACGTACTAATTATTTTCAAGAAACAGCAGATCATAAACCAAAAGATTATTTTTCCTTTAAATTTGATCCATCACTTATCTCCGATTTACCATTACCAAGACCAATGTTTGAAATTTTTGTTTATTCACCTCGCGTGGAAGGCGTGCATTTGCGCGGCGGTAAAGTAGCAAGAGGTGGTTTGCGCTGGTCAGATCGCAGAGAAGATTTTCGTACGGAAGTGCTAGGCTTAATGAAAGCGCAAAATGTTAAAAACTCGGTGATTGTTCCCGTTGGTGCAAAAGGTGGGTTTTTTCCTAAACAATTGCCTGTGCAAGGCGATAGAGATGCTGTGATGAAAGAAGTTATAGCCTCTTATTCAACCTTTATCCGTGGCTTACTAGATATTACCGATAACATGGTGGATCATACCGTTGTACCACCTGCTGATGTTGTGCGATATGATGAAGATGATACTTATCTCGTAGTTGCAGCAGATAAAGGAACCGCAACGTTTTCAGACATTGCCAATGGTATCGCAAAAGAATATAACTTTTGGTTAGACGATGCCTTTGCATCAGGCGGTTCTGCTGGATATGACCATAAAAAAATGGGCATCACTGCAAAAGGTGCCTGGGAATCTGTTAAACGTCATTTTTTGGAATTAGATGTGAATGTTCAAACCACTGATTTTACGGTGGTCGGTATTGGTGACATGAGCGGTGATGTTTTTGGTAATGGCATGCAAATGTCACCACATATTAAATTAATCGGTGCATTTGATCACAGACATATCTTTCTTGATCCAAATCCTGATGCTGCTCAAAGCTTTCAAGAACGTAAAAGATTATTCGATTTACCGCGCTCTTCCTGGCAAGATTACAATCCAGCTTTAGTTTCAACAGGCGGTGGCGTATATAATCGATCTGCCAAATTAATTAAAATTTCTCCTGAAGTCAAAAAAGCACTTGATATATCTTCCGATGTATTAGTACCTAATGATTTAATCAAAGCTATACTAAAAGCACCGGTAGATTTAATATTTAATGGCGGCATTGGAACGTTTGTTAAAGCAAGCTTTGAATCGCATGCTGATGTAGGCGATAGAACAAGCGATGGAATACGTGTGGATGGTAATGAATTAAGAGCACGTGTGGCGGCTGAAGGCGGTAATTTAGGTTTCACTCAAAATGCTCGCATCGAATATGCATTAAACGGCGGTATTATGTATACTGACTTCATCGATAACTCGGCCGGTGTCGATTGTTCTGACCATGAAGTGAATATCAAAATTTTATTAAATAAGGTCGTTAAAGAAAATAAATTATCTTTAGACCAACGCAATCAATTACTAGTAAAAATGACGGATGAAGTATCAGAACTTGTATTGCGCGATAATTATGAACAAACCCAAATGTTAAGTCTTGAGGCATCGGTATCTGCAAGAACCAATGATTTATTTAGACGTTACATCAATGATATGGAAAAATCAGGTTATCTCAATCGACAACTCGAATTTTTGCCAGATGAAAAAACCTTGCTAGAACGAAAAACAAATGGTTTAGGATTAACAAGACCTGAACTCGCAGTCATGATTGCTTACTGTAAAATGTATTTAAAACAAGCCATCATGCAAACCAACTTGCCCGATGATGAATATTTCAATAAATATTTGGCTCTTGCTTTTCCCTCATGTTTATACACCGATTATTTAGAAGCCATGAAACAGCATAGTTTGCGCAGAGAAATTATTTCAACACAGCTCGCAAAAAATATTACTGATCACATGGGTGTTAATTTTGTAGAACGTTTGCAAAAAGAAACGGGCGCAACTACTGAATCTATCATTCGAGCCTATGTTATTGTTGAAGATTTGTTTGATATGACGACGATGTGGCACAAAATTCAATCTCTAGATACAAAGATAGCTACTGCCATTCAACAAAAAATGATGCTGCAGATTTATTTATTGATTAGAAGGGCTGCACGTTGGTTTTTACGAAATCGAAAACCTGATCTTAATATAAATGAAAACATTGAAAGCTTCAAAAAGCCAATTCAAGAGCTTATTACACAGCTTCCAACGTTAATAACAGAAGCAGACTATGCTTTATTATTACAAGAAATCAACAACCTGGTTAAAGAAGGTGTTCCGGAAGATTTGGCAAGAAGCACTTGCAATTGTGAAATATTATTTACCTCACTTGATATTGTTGAAGCGGCCATGCAAAACAAATCGAACATTGCTGATGTTGCAAAAACCTATTTTGCGCTGGACTCAAGCTTGGAATTAAACTGGTTACGGGCCCAAATGAATGCTTATGTCATTGAAAATCAGTGGGATGAACTTGCACGCTCAGGTTTCAGAGATGATCTTGATCGTGCGCAAAGAAAATTATCGATTACCGTATTGAAATCAAAATCTAAAAAACTTTCTGATAAAACCATAGAACAACGCATAGAAACATGGATGGAGCAAAATAAAGAGTTAATAAACCGATGGCAAAATTTGCTTGCTGATATCAAATCAAGTACTAATATACAATTCGTAACCTACTCTGTAGTGTTACGTGAATTATTAGACTTTGCATCGGCATCCTAAAAATTGGAAGGATACGAATATGAATGATAAATATGTGAATGTGCTTGGATCACAAATGCATTACATAGAGCAGGGCAGCGGTGATCCCATTCTTTTTTTGCATGGGGTTCCTACCTTATGGCAAAATTTGATTCCGCATTTATGTTCTATAGGCCGTTGCATTACTATTGATTTAATAGGTTTTGGCAAAGCAGATAAGCCTGATATTGAAGATTATATTCGATATATTGAAGCATTTATCAAAGCACTTGATCTCAAACATATTACTTTAGTTATGCATGGCTGGGGTTCTATCATAGGTTTTAATTATGCCATGCATCATCAAGAAAATTGCAAAGCGCTGGTATTTTATGAGTCTTATCTGCGTAAAGTAACAGCCGATGATTTTTCATTACCTATACATGAAGAATATTTAAAAGAACTTCCCTTAAATAATAATATAACCAATCAAATTATTGAGGCATACTCGACCTTATTACAACAATCAACTATTCCTAAATTAATGATTTACACCGTTCCAGGATTAATTGCTACTGTTTCTACAGTTATGTGGGCCAAGGAACATTTACCTAATTTAGAAATTATTGAAACTGAAACCGAAAGTGCACTGGATTTTTCTGATGAAAATGATTCTGTTATGATGGGCGAAACAATCAGTGTCTGGCTGCAAGGTATTGAACAACTGCAAAGCATGGGGAATGCATGATGTCTACTAAAGTTAATGTGGCAATCGTAGGTGCAACCGGCATGGTGGGGTCCGCCGCTTTAGCCATTCTTGAAGAGAGAAATTTTCCTGTTCAAAATCTTTATTTGCTTGCCAGTAAACGCTCTCTTGGTGAATCACGCCAATTCAAAGGTAAAACCATAAAAATAGAAGACTTGGAAACCTTTGATTTTAGCCAAACCGATATTTGTTTTTTCTGTGCCAGCAATGAAATTTCTGCAACCTATGCGCCTAAAGCTTCTGATATGGGAAACATGGTTATCGATAAAAGTTCATTTTTTCGATACCACCCTGAGATACCTTTAATTGTTCCTGAAGTGAATGGCCATATGTTTGCTAAGTTAAAAGAAAACAGCATTATTGCTAGTCCCAACTGCAGCACCATTCCTATTGTAATCGCACTCAAACCTATTTATAACGCCGTGGGTATTTCACGAATAAATGTTGCGACTTATCAATCGGTTTCTGGCACAGGTAAAGATGCAGTTACTGAACTTACCGAACAAACGTCCTCATTACTTCATGGAAAACCTATTCAACCCAAAGTTTACTCGCAACAAATTGCATTCAATGTATTGCCGCATATTGATGAGTTTCAAGAAAACGGTTATACCAAAGAGGAAATGAAAATTGTTTGGGAAACGCATAAAATTTTTGAAGACCAAACCATTGCCATCAATCCCACCGCAGTAAGAGTTCCTGTCATGATTGGACATTCTGCCGCAGTAAATATTGAAACAAAAGCAAAAATCACGGTAGCTGATGCGGCTGCATTATTAGCTAAAGCACCAGGTATAAAACTTATGGAAGGCAAAAATTCTTATCCTACGCCAGTACATGACGCCGCAGGTAAAGACCTTGTTTTCGTGGGGCGATTACGCGAAGATATTTCAACTGATAAAGGTTTAAATTTATGGATTGTAGCCGATAATATTCGCATAGGTGCAGCATTAAATGCCGTGCATATCGCAGAGCAGTTATTGGTACATTGTATGCAAAAAAGCAAGGAAAAATCATGATTCATTATTACTTTCAACACTTCATTCAATTCGCACAACATCACCGCATTATGTTTGTTCTTACCGTAGTAACCGTTTTTTTTGCATTATTTTTATTGATCATACTTTTAATCAATCCAAAAAAACAACCTGAACCAATCATTGATATAAAAGCTATCGCAGGCGATGATGAAGTGGTAACCCAACTTGATTTAGCTCGTGCTTATATAGAATTAGGAAAACAAAAGTTAGCTGAGAAAATCCTTAAGAATGTTATCCAGCAAGGCAATCACGATCAGAAACAAACTGCCCAAGAGCTTCTATCAACCTTATGAAAATTGCCTTAGGAATAGAATACAACGGTCATGGTTTTTATGGTTGGCAATCGCAACAAAATCTTCAAACGATTCAAGGTTGTCTAGAAGAAGCATTATCAAAAATCGCTGATGAACGTATTATTACCTTTTGCGCCGGACGAACTGATGCTGGCGTGCATGCCACCGGACAAGTCGTTCATTTTGAAACAGAAGCTCAGCGCAACATGCGCGCATGGCTGCTTGGGACCAATACCCATTTACCATCAACCATCGCAGTAAAATGGGCAACTATCGTTGCTGATGATTTTCATGCGCGTTATAAAGCTTTATCACGTTCTTATCGTTATATTATTTATAACCATACGACTAGACCTGCATTATTAACATCGCGTGTAACGTGGAATTATGATGTACTTAATATTGCAACCATGCAAGAAGCAAGCCGATACCTGATCGGTGAATTGGATTTTAGTTCATTTCGTTCTGCTGAATGTGAATCAAAAACTCCAATGCGCAATGTAACCCAATTGAATATCAATCGATTCGATGACTATATCGTTATTGATATCCAGGCAAATGCCTTCTTGCATCATATGGTGCGAAATATCGCAGGCGCATTGATGCATATAGGTGCTGGCTTTGCGGAGCCTGAATGGATGGCAGAGGTCTTGATGGCGAAGGATAGGCGTAAAGCCGCGGAAACTGCGTCACCGCATGGACTTTATTTAACTGAAGTAAGATACCCTGACATTTATAAAATACCTATTATAAACAATAGGTTGGCATTGTTATAGAAAGTATTTTATTTGCTGCTATTCAAAATTACGAATTACTTTTATAATTAACATTCTTTAAAGGCAGAGCATGACATTATGAGTTGGTTTAAGAAATTGTTACCTTCCAGAATTCGAACAGATACCGTCACTAAAAAAGGTGTTCCAGAAGGCCTGTGGTCTAAGTGTGACAAATGTATGGCTGTGTTATACAGAACTGAATTGGAACGTAGTTTAGAAGTATGTCCCAAATGCGACCATCATATGCGTATTTCAGCGCGGAAACGCCTGGAATATTTCTTAGATAATGAAATGCAAACAGAAATAGCCGAAAACACCGCACCTATCGATTTTCTTAAGTTTAAAGACTTAAAAAAATATAAAGACCGCATTTCAACAGCACAAAAAGACACGGGTGAAAAAGAAGCTTTAATTGTGATAAAAGGACAAGTAGAAAATTTACCTTTGGTGACGGCTGCATTTGAATACGGCTTCATTGGCGGTTCCATGGGCGCTGTGGTAGGTGAAAAATTTGTTCAAGGTATTAATACAGCCTTGGAATACAAAATTCCATTTGTTTGCTTTTCTGCAAGCGGCGGCGCAAGAATGCAAGAAGCGTTGGTTTCATTAATGCAAATGGCAAAAGTGAGCGCTGCATTAGCGCGCTTATCTGAGCATGGCCTACCTTATATTTCTGTCTTGACTGATCCAACTATGGGCGGTGTCTCAGCAAGTCTTGCAACATTAGGAGATATCATTGTTGCTGAACCCAAAGCATTGATTGGATTTGCAGGCCCAAGAGTGATAGAACAAACAGTTAGAGAAACATTGCCTGAAGGATTTCAACGCAGTGAATTTTTACTGGAACATGGGGCTATTGATATGATAGTTTCACGTAAAGACATGCGTGCAACGTTGGCAAGGATGTTGCGGAATTTAATGCATAAATAAACCTAATTCGCCCCCTTTGAAAAAGGGGGCCGATGCGTTAGCATCGGGGGGATTTTTTCAACACATTGAGGTGAACCATGGACAAAAGAAAAACACAACGGATACTTAGCATTCTCGTCATCATTGCTTTAGTTATCATTTTATTTCCATTACTATTTAATAAAAATGAAGTCACAACGCAAACAGCAACGGTTACCGCCCCAGCTTTTCCTGACAAGGTGAATAACCCCGTTGTAGCAAGCACCATAGATCAACCCGATCCGCTCAATACCACACCTATTGCTGAACCACTGCCAGCTAATGCAAATAATAATGACGCGGCGGATACAAAACAAGAAACCGTGCCGTCACCTTTGGCTGAAATGAATAGTACCGAGCCTGCTCCAGCTACTCATCCGCCAACTGAACCTAACGCAACTTCATCTATCAATAATACACAAGATACCAAGCAATCTTTAGAATTAAATAACGCATCTCCCAATCAAACAGATACGGTTAAAGTATTAAATAGTGAAGAAGCAAAAAATGAAACGTCCCCTAGCGTTGAACCGACTGCTCCACCTGCTGAAGAAACAGTTGCTAAGCCAGTAGAAAAGAAGCCAGTTATTAAATCCAGCCATCACAAGACCAAGACCCATTACAAACCGGCACGCCATCACATCGCTAAACTCAATAAACCAGCCTGGATAGTACAAATGGGCAGTTTTAAAAATATAGCCAATGCACGGCACCTTACTGATAAATTACGTGCAGCCGGTTTTAATGCTTTTACCAGAGAAATTAAAACTGCAAAAGGCGGTGTTAGAACACATGTTTATGTAGGGCCTGAATTCAAAGAAGCATCCGCTGCAAAAATTTCTCGTAAAATTCAGCATGATTTGAATTTACAAAGTATTGTATTACCTTACAATCCATTAGCTTTATAAGAGCTCCTTGTCATGCCAGCATGCTGTAGGGTGGGCAAAGGAGTGCAGCGACGTGCCCACCAAAAATGCGCACCAACATGGTGGGCACGTCGCTG
>CAYVRW010000053.1:0-15913 GCA_964453575.1 uncultured Coxiellaceae bacterium
CCAAGTCGCTTAAAACAACTATGACCATACTTTTTTAAACCGCTATAAATAATTGACTTGCTCCAATCCAATTGATACCCTCCACCCTACTTTAATCAAATATTAATAATTTGTATAATTATAAAACTGGAGTGATCTATGTTTCCGCAAAATAACTCATCCCCATCTATACCTAATAAAGCTGAAAAAATTTATAAGTTTAGCTCATCTTGTGAAGAACGCTTAAGTCAGGCAATTTCTTATTTAAGTCAAGCTACCCCTCCTCTGGATACCGCTGCCAATATTGCCGAAATAAAACAACATATCATCATAGAAAAAGGGCATATTAAAGACTCTACTGTATACTCCACTCGAGATCTGGATGATTTTTTGTATGTGCTTGAAGTGTTGCTCAAAAAAAATCCAAAACTTCTTACACAATCAAACTTAGACCTGCTATTGAAGAATATCGACCACATATTTGAGATTTATTCAGGATTTACCTGTCTAGAAAATATTTTTGATGGGATTACCCAAACTAACTTTGGTCTACTTATCCGACATGCTCCCTATGCGGGTGCTACCGGAGAGGCAATGGGAATATTGCTGAAAGCCAATCTTCCTCAATACATAGAACCAGTGCTCAACTCGCGCCCTCAGTGGGCCGTGAAAGTCGCACCCGGTATTCGTGCTTTAAGTGAAGCAGAACCAAGGCTTGATACGCCTGATAACATTGCTTTACTAATCGAGCAAGCGCCATTTGCTGATAGCATTGCACACTGTCTTCTTCACCTAAGAACACTAACAAATGAAAGGCATGATACCCAAGCAAATTTTATCGAGCTAATCCAAATCGCTGAACATGCAGAAAAAATTCAATCTGCACTTTATGATTTACTATATTCAGCAAATTTCTATGGTATATCCAAAGATGATTTACAATTAGTTTTTACTTTATGCATAGCATATGCTCCGCGGGCAACCTCAAGCGATGATTTAGTCTATAAGGTGAAAGAAGGTTATTCTGCATTTTATAGGGCGAGAAATGCAGATATTTCTACTGGAAAAGAACAAACAATCTCAGCACCGAATGAATTTAATGATACTTCAAAAAAACCTGGTTTATTTATGAATAAGAAAACTCCTCTTGATTCTTCCAAATCAGATACCTTAGAACTAATCGATAAGTTATCGAGTTTCTTCTAAAGGTAAGCTTGGTGCGTAATCCATCATTAATTATTCGCCATATAAGCAACAAATGGCTAATAATCTATCATTTTCAGTCATAATAACCCTATATCCTTTAGCTGGGATGTTAAAATATAAGAAGGATATTAATTATTATGGCTGAACATTATGATGAAATATCTGAAAATTTTTACCCCAAAATTTCATTATGAGTTTATTGTTGTTCTTTGGGTTGCAGCCGCAGTCCTTGGTCTTGTCTATTTACTGCAGGCAGGTCATCCTTTCAAAATTGGTGAAACAAGTAATCCTTTAGCGGAAAGTACTCTTGCGCAAAATACTATAAAAAAAATATTTCCTTATAGCGGCAGTAGTTTATTTATTTTTTATGAAAATAATAAGTTAACCGTTAATAATGCTGATTTTGAATCCTATATCAATAAATCACTTTCTCATTTAAAAAATCTTTCTTTCAAAAATAGAGTGACATCACCGTATAAAAATTCAAAACAAATTTCAGAAAATAAGCATGCTGCTTATGCAGTCATGGAAACGAACTTATCGGCTGATAAACTGGCATCTTCCATTGATGAGATTAGAAATGCGTTGGGAAAATCCAATAAGTTTACGACGTTGTTAGGCGGTGAAGCTGCATTCATTGCAGATGTAACGCAATTAAGTAAAAGCAATTTAATTCGCGGTGAGCTTATTGCCTTACCTATTTGTTTTATTGCCATGATTTTTATATTTGGCAGTCTTACTTCAGCACTTGTTACCATTGCATCGGGTATCATTAGCATTATCATTATTAATGCCTGTTTAAATTTATTAGGACATTACATTGATTTATCCATTTACGTAGTAAATATTGCATCGTTGTTAGGATTAGGATTATGCTTGGATTACAGCCTGTTAATCATCTATCGATTTCATGAAGAATGGCCTTGTTATACTGCTTGTAAACCTACTATTCGCATTACCTTGGAAAATTCTGGCAGGGCGATTATTTTTAGCGGCTTTATTTTTTTAATAAGTATGGCTTCCCTCATGTTTTTTCCTAACAATGTGCTGCGATCCATGGGGATTGCGAGTATTTTTATTGTATCCATTACTATGCTGTGTTCACTTACCTTTATACCTTCGATGTTATGCTTAGTGGTAAGAGGACATCCGGATGTTACTCGAGCAAATCAAAGTTCAGAAGGTGAAATAGAAAATCATAACTGGTATCAGTTGGCCTTATTAGTGATGAAATATCCCTTTGTTTTTTGTGTTGGGGTTATTTTAATTTTGGTATTTTTAGGATATCCGTTTTTAAATGTTAAACTTAATAATTCCGATGCAAAAGTCTTGCCAGCTTGGACTGAAAGCCGAAAAATTGTAGATAATTTTGAAAAATATTTTAACGCGGAAAAATTAGAGCCAATGATTATTCTTTTTAAAGCTAAAGATAAAAATATCTTAAATCGTGATAATATTGCAGCATTATATGATTATGCGCAACGTCTAAAAAAAGATACCAGAGTAAAAAATGTTTCTAGTATTGTATCCATGAATTCAACGTTTAATAAAAAAGAATATCAACAATTATATCAATCATCAAAATTGCCCTTTAATGATTACGAAACTCAAGTTTTTCATAGTATCGTTAAAGGGAGATATACTGTCATGAATGTCACAAGCAAATATTCCAAAGATGATAAGCGTAATGCGGCATTAGTTAAAACTATTCGCAATAACTCTATTGGCAATCATATCACTAAACAAGTTACTGGGTTTTCAGCAAATACTCTTGACTCAATTGATAGTATTTATCAATTATTTTTTAAAATAGTTATCTTTATTAGTATAGTTACTTATCTTGCTTTACTGTTTTTACTGCGTTCTCTGATATTGCCTTTGAAAGCCATTGTGATGAATTTATTAAGTTTAAGCGTGTGCTATGGCATGCTGGTGTTTATTTTCCAAGAAGGCCATTTTGCTCGTCTATTGGGATTTGAATCAGTTGGCTTTACCGACATGAATTTACCCATATTAATATTTTTTGTTTTATATGGTTTATCGATGGATTATGAGATATTTTTATTAGCTCGTATCCATGAGTTTTATGTAAAAACTAAAGATAATACTTTAAGCATTGCTTTAGGCATAGAAAGAAGCGCTAAAATTATTACGAGTGCAGCTGTAATTTTAGTGATAGTCAGCAGCGCCTTTGTGACTTCAGATTTGGTTTTTATTAAAGCCTTTGGTTTAAGCGTAGCTTTGGCCATCATCGTAGATACTACGCTTATACGCTTATTATTAGTACCTGCCACTATGCGTTTATTTGGCGATTCGAATTGGTATATTCCTAAGTGGTTAGATAGAGTGTTGCCTAAGTTCAATTTTCATGAAGAACCTAAGTGTAAAATATAACTCACCATTCCATCCCCAGCAAAATTTTTGCTTACAGCTCCCTCTGGGCACCCCTGCTTACCCCTTCCGACAATTCCACCGATGATTCAAGACTTATTAAGTTTTCTGGTATTGACTTACTCCAATCCCATTGATACCCTGCACCCAAAATACAATATAACAATTTATATAATTATAAAAAAGGTGATCTATGTTTACTCAAAACAACTCAGCACAAACTGCGCCAATGCTTACCTTAGAACAACGTAAAGAATTATGTCTGAAGAATAAAAACTATCGTGAAGCTATTGAAGTAGCCAAAATTTATCAACAAAAAGGTCAATCAGACACAGTTAAATGGTTAGCACATGCCATGGCGTTTGCGCCCAATGGTTTAAATGATATACAACAGCTCGTTAATCTTCCAGAATTTTTAACACCCATTACCAAGTTAGAATGGGCAGCTTTTCTCTTTCAAGATAAATATATTCCTTTATTAAATATTCTTAAAAATTCGGTCACTGAACTATCACTTGGCTCTGATTTTCCATCTGAGGCGGTCAATAAACACTTGGCCCGTTTCATTGCTGAAAGCAAAATACTTACAACGTTAGATCTTAATACATCCATTACAGCATACGATCCTCTACTCGCTGATCATATGAAATTTATTGCATATGGATTAAAGCTCAATACTTCTTTAAAAGCATTAATTTTATGTGACCAACATATTGGTGATGAAGGTCTTGCTATATTGGCCCAGGCTTTAGTGAATAGTCCTAACATTCAATTAGAAAAGCTTAATTTGTATGGTGCTGGCATAACTGCACAAGGTCTTGCGGCATTTAAAGAAGCCACAAAAGCTCATCCAATTAATTGGATCCATACGGATATTGGAGATCATACTGCAGATGTCGTTAAAAAAATTATGAAGGTATTCAAAAAGTCTGATGAAACAGAAGAAATAATACCCGCACAGACTGAATTTAAGTATAGTCCAAACTGTGACCGCTTCTTAAAAGAGGCAATTTTTTATTTAAGTAAAGCAACCCCTCGTCTGGATACTCCTGTCAACATTGCCCGAATAAAACAACATATCATAATAGAAAAGTCAACTTCTCAAAGCCTTGTTCCTCAACACCTCATCTCTTTTATGGTCGTGCTTAGTATGTTAAGCGAAAGGAAAAATCTTCTCACACAACCAAACTTAAACCTGTTATTTCAGCATGTCGATGACATAATGCAGATTCATAGAGGACTTAGCGCTCTAAAATATTTTTTTGATGGAATTACCCAAGATCACTTTAATCTACTCATTAAGCATGCTGCCAAGGCGGGTCATATCGGAGAAGGCATGAGCATTTTATTGGATGCAAAGCTTAATATAGATCAGTACATAGACCTGCTCATCAAGCACGCTCCTTATGCAGAGAAAATTGCAGCAGGTATTAGGGCGTTAAGTAAAGCAGATCCAAGACTTGATACTCCCCAGAATATTGACTTGTTAATCCAGCAGGCACAATATGCTGATACGATTGAAAAATGCCTTGATCACCTAAGAACAATACCGAAACCGGGACTTGATACTTACGCAAACTTTATGAAGCTAATCCATACTGCTCCACATACAAAAAAGATTCTATGGGCAAATATTTTTCTATTACTTTCACCAAAGGTATATGGTTTAAGCGAAAATGATTTACAAAGGGGTTTTGATTTATGTATACAATATGCTCCGCAGTCAAAAGATGAGCAGGATTTATTGAATAAAGTGAAAGCTTGTATTGCACAATCAAAGCCGGGATTATTTAATCAACCTCCTGTTAGTGCTACACAAAATAATTCCTCCTGCTTACCCCTTCAGACAATTCCACCGATGATTCATAAGGTATAAATTTAATATCATCACCTTTTAAAATTTTACTTTTCGTAATGATAGGATCACCCAAAGCTTGAGTCTTATCAGCACGAATCCCGCACTTAGCTATGTTGGCATGCGATGATGAAGTGGGTTTAGCATGATGGGTTTGAGCTATGGGAGGGGGATTTTTGCTATGATTCACGCATGAGAAAAACAGCTTACTTATTGTCATACCTATTAAACTGCCAGCAAGCATACCTGCCAGCGCACAGACGACGGGAGCAAATAACAGAGAAAGTCCGAGGGTAGGCACAGCAAACATAGGGCCTAATAAAAAACTTCCTACCATAAACCCTGCCATGGCCCCTGCAGCCCCACCTACGAGGTCTAACAAATAATTGCGCTCGGGCTTAGACGGCAGCAAAGGGGGCGGTTTATCCCTAGGATCAATCACGTGTTTTTCTCCTAAAAATGATATTTGGGTTGCTTCAAAGTTTCTAATTTCATCAAGATCAAGTCTTCCGTCAGGTTTTATAAAAGTATTAAAAGCTTCTGCGAGTAATTTAGAGCCAAGTTTTTTGGTAATTTCTTGCAAAAGATTATCTTCTTTAATCTTTGCTCCTCGCTTTGTTTTTTTAAGTATGTCACTGAAATATTGAGAGGTGAAAACGGTTATTTTTCTTTGCTTAAAAGACACTTTTTCAGTGTTTTTTGCAATGCATAACATCCATTTCGCGGGGTCTTCTTTATGATACATTAACACCAAACCACAACGCTTGCTATCATCCCTTACATATCCAAATGACAAATTATTTCGAACAGCCAATTCATAATCATTTGTTTTAACAATCAAACTATTCCAAATAATTTGGATAAAAGCTCCTCCACACATATCGCCTTGAAAATAACAAAAAGGCGTGCGAACGTTATTCCAACCGTTAAAAAAATAGTGCGTGGTATCATCATAAAATTTATTTTTTGGATAAAACATTACCCTAGGAATATCTTTGTCGATATACCCTTGGGCAACGTCAGCTGGATCTTTCTGAACGTAAAGCTTAATATCACTGAATTTAGTTGTCCACGTTAATCCTTTATTATAATTAAAATTCCACCGCATTAATGACATATTGTACCCTATTTATTTTTATGTTTTTTCAGCAGCCCTAAATCAATGTGTTGTAATCATTTTTGGTTTTACTAAATCCATAAAATCTTGGTAACTCATTTTTACCAATTCTGCATGAGATCCTGAGTTAAATACAATATCATCATGCGACAAATGTTTGGAAACGTAAACAGGCATTCCATATAAATTTCCAAATGGCGGCATGGCGCCGAGCTCGCATTCCGGAAATTTTGCTTTGAAGTCCGACTCCCTGGCTAAATCTATATCAGTATGTCCTGTTACTTCTCTAAGTGATGCAAAATTAACATGATGATTGGCAGGTAAAACAACCATGGCCAATTGATCACCGATTTTGACAATGACGGTTTTTGCCATTTTTTTACCTGAAACATGGGCTGATGCTGCAATTTCTTGGGCTGTATAGCCTGGAGAATGCGGAATAATAGTATAATTAACGTGATGACTTTCAAAGTAATCTTTTAGCATTTTGTTTGGCATAAAACCCCCCACAAAACAGACTACACCCATTTAGTATAATCCAAATTGTGCTTTTTATGTGCATTTAAAAAAGCCTATAAATCATAATGTTAACCCATGGTATAATAGACAAAACTATTATTTAAGAAAAAAAGGTGTTAATTATGACAAAGAAACAGTTGATCGTGAAAGTAAGTTCGCTAGAGGACTCATTAGCTAATTTTAAGAATGTTTGGGAGCGAGCAGAAAAAGGCGAAAAATTTGCTGCGCCCATTAAGATATTAAGTTTTGAAAATGCATCTACTTTGATGAAAGCATTAAATCCAAAGCGCTTAATCAAATAGGTAGCTGGACTTATCCAAAAATCGTCTCATTTCCTCAATTGCCCTATCGACATCCATTTCAGTCGTAAAACGCCCAAACGAAATGCGTATTCCACCATGCGCTTCTTCTACCGTCTGCCCTAATGCCCGCAGAACATAGGACGGCTCAATCCCTTTGGATAAACAAGCTGCGCCCACTGATAAGGCTATATTCGGCAATGCATCCAGTAAAGTCTGTGCTCTCATGCCATGGAAGCGTAGATTTAAAATACCTGGGTAAGTTTTTGCAATATCACCCGTGATGGTGATGTTATATTTATTTATGCCCTGCAAAAAACGATCGCGTAATAGGCGTATTTTTTGTTGTTCGGATGGCATCATTTGTTTAGCTATTGCAAAAGCTTCTCCCATGCCCACAATTTGATGGGTAGGCAAGGTCCCGGAACGCATGCCTTGCTCATGGCCGCCGCCATGGATTTGCGCAGCGACTCGCACCCGTGGTTTGCGTCTTATGTATAATGCCCCTATGCCTTTTGGGCCATAGAGTTTATGCGCAGATAAACTGAGTAAATCAATGGGTGCGGCGCCCACATTTAGGGGGATTTTACCTGCACTTTGTGCTGCATCCACATGAAATAATATGCCGTGATGAGCTGTGATAGCAGCTATTTTTTCAATATCTTGAATCACACCTGTTTCATTATTCACATGCATCATGGATACTAGGATCGTATCAGCGCGTAGAGCTGATAGAAGCTCGGAAACATCGACCAGACCGTTTGAGGTTGGAGTAAGATAAGTGACGACAAAGCCCTGTTTTTCCAACTGTTGGCAAGTATCTAAAACGGAAGGATGCTCCGTTTTTACAGTAATAATATGCTTTCCTTTGGCCTGATAAAGTGTTGCAGCACCTTTGAGGGCCAGATTATTAGCTTCTGTTGCACCGGAAGTCCAAATGATATCCTGCGGATCTGCATGAATTAAATCAGCAACTTGTGCGCGAGCGGTATCGACTGCGGTTTTAGCAGTTTTACCAAAAGTATGCGCGGAGGTTGGGTTACCGAAACCTCCATCTAGCGTAAGATACTGGACCATTTTTGCCGCGACCTTAGGATCAACTGGAGTGGTTGCAGCATAATCTAAATAAATAGGTTGTGTCATATAGTCAATAGTGTTAAAAAAGTGAGTATTGTAGCGCATTTTACATGTATAATCACTGCCTCATCCGCCATCCGGGCTTTTAGGATAACTCTATGAAAATTAAATTAATTAAATGGAATGAATTTTTAACCTACTTTTTTATAGGCGGAACTGCCACGTTGATGGACTGGTCCATATTTTGGCTTGTAGTCAAACGCTTGGGGCTGCATTATGAAATTGGATTGATAAGCGCTTATGCTCTTGCAGGAATTTTTCATTTTTTTGCCAATAAATTTGTTACGTTTCAATGTAAATCGAAAAACTTAGGGTCGCAATATTCTATTTATATTGTGCTGACTCTTTCTTCCTTAGTGACCAGTATGGGAGTTATAGCCATACTTATCAACTTACTTGCACTTGATAAAATGACTGCACGGATTCTTACGACGGCTTTAATGTTAATACCTAATTATTTGTTACACAAAAATATAACGTTTAGTAAACGTTTATTTACTACTTCTTAGAAACTTCTTCGATAAAGTGTGAATATACCCATCTTTTCTACGAATTGATAATGTGACCAAGCCATTTTAAAACTCTCACGTTTAGACAAATAAGTAGGATAATCATATCCTTTAGGTAAAAAAACTTTCTCTTCTGCATTAAATATAATAATTAATTCTGGCTTATAATGATTTAAATCATAAGCTATCGCATCAGTAAAATAATTTTTATCCTGTATAACATCGACAGGTAAATGATCAGCGTATTTATCCTCTATCATCCTTAATCCTCTCACCCACCATAATAAAGGAAATCTTCCAGCAAACTCACGATGGTGCTCAGTAATCAACGGAAAACAAAGACCTGTGGTCGTGGCAGATACGCAATAGATGGATTTAAGCGGCATAGTTTTAATCGTTTCATATAAACGATTACGATCTTTAAAATTCAGGAGATTAACAAGCACTATCGTTTCCTTAACGTAGATAAACATAGGCATAGCAAACCCTGCCAACACAATAAATAACATTTCTTTTTTCTTAATAACATTCGTTTTTATTTCTTTTTCCCATAAGGCATAAATATAAATAACACTTAACAAAATCGCACTCGCATATGCGGGAAATACATGATAACTCCAGGCCGAACCTGGAATAATAAATGCTAATACAAAGCCGATAAGTGCTAAAAATAACAAACCCGATAATTCAGGAAAATGATTTTTTGGAAAGAGAAATAGGTAATATGCAATCACACCTAAGCAAAATATGACTTTAGGCTTAGAAATCATTAACGTCAAACTTTCTTTCGTGCCTACAAAATAATACTTGGAAATTAATGGCATGAGTACATTAAAATATAAAGGATGACAAAAATAAACATAAGCCACATAAGCTATCATCACGCAAGATAAAATCAAAAATTCTATTCTTATCCAGCTCCATATGTTTTTTTTGATAACCATCAAATACAATTCTATCAATAAAAGGGGTATTAAAAAAAACGGCTTCAAAGAAAACACCAACCCCGCCATTAAACCAATGACAGAAGCCGCGCTAGAAGAAATAGACAGGTTTTTTGCTCTTATTACGGCGGCTAATAAATAAGGCATGCCAAGCATCCATAACAAATGTTCGCGTTGTCCAAAATCATTAAGGGGCACGATAAAAAAAGTAAAAATAAGCATGAAAAAAAATGCATTTTTAAAATAAGAGTCGTCCTTAGAGAAAATAATATTAAGAAAAAAGTAACAATAGCTTAATGATATAACTCCTATAAAAATAATATAAAGATTAGCCAAAGATTTGATATTCAGTGCCGTCAATTTATGTAACATCACAATAGGCGTATAAAGTATAAAAATCATAGGCGGGTTGGTTTCAAAAAAATCTTTTACATACGTTCCACCTGCAAGAAATAACTCGGTATCATACAATAAGCTTGCAACATCAGAGCTTAAGATTAATTGCATCTGTATGATATATATAAAAAAGGCAATACTTAACAAAAGTAAGAGATGCTTTATACTCATAATGCTCCTGATTTTCTTATATAAAGATCATAATCATTAACCTTGGCATAAAAAACATAGTGACTAAATGCAGCATTAAAATTATCATTCATGGCTAAAAAAGATATGATATTGAATCCTGAACTTTCTCTACGTTCAAAAGCTTTCATATCAACAATGATCCATCTGGTATGATAACGATTTAAATCACTTGCGATGGCATTTATAAAATTTTTTTTATCTGCTTCAAGTGTATTTACATCATGTTTATTGTTTTTTTCAATAAAAGACAGCCCCGTGTACCACCAAAAAAATGGAAACCGACCTTGGTATTTGCCATGATTTATTTCAGAAACCATAGGAAAACAACTTGCTGTTCCGGTAGGTGTAAAACAAGTTAAAGTGTGATCACCCGATAATTTATTAAATAGTTTTGATAAATCATTTCTTGAATGCATTTTTTTAAAGTCAAAGTAAACATTAAAAATCTTATACTCCGCAAAACAAATAAACCCTAAAAATATAATTGCTGTCAAATAAACTTTTCTTTTAATAGAAACCTGTGAAAAACCATGCAGCATCAATAAAAATGCTAATGATAACGCGGGATAAACATGATAATACCAGACATTTTGCGAAATAATAAAAGCAGCAATCATTCCCAATAAAGCAGCATAAATAACCCTGCCAAGATGACTATAGTTGTCATAGCCTCCATAAAAAGTATATATTACCGCTATGATAAGAGTAAAATTTACATAACCCATGGATAACATATAGAACCATGGCTGCTTAATTACAAAAAAATAATATTTTGAAACCAGCGGCAATACAATTGTTAAATAGCCCGGCTGAAAGATAAAAATTGTGATTAAATAAAGGATTAATACACTTATGATAGATAATGACTCTATCCTTACCCATGCAAATAACTTACGTTTTTGCAGAATAAATAAAAACTCTATTAAACAAGGTGCCGCCAAAAAATAAGGTTTTATCGAAAATCCCAGCCCTGCAAAAACACCCACGCCAATCGCCAACCATGGATTGATTGGCTTATTATCCAATCGTAATGCTGCGCACAATAAATAAGGAAACATAAAAATCAATAGCAAATGTTCTCTTTGAGCAAACATGACAACAGGAAAAATGATGAATACGCATAATAAACCGCAAAAAAATAAACTTAAGCGATAATCCTGTGACTCTTTCATGAGACGCTTAAGTAAATATAAGCAAACCATGGCAGAAATTAATGTCAACAAAAACATATAAACATAGGTCGCTGTATTGATTGACAGAGGGATTAACTTTGTCAATCCTATAATAGGCATATACAAATATAAAATCATGGGTGGATTGGTTTCAAAAATATCGGTTGCATAATGTCCGCCCTGAAGGAGCTGGTTTGCAGCATGTATGAGATAACTCACATCGGGAGAAAAAAGGACCTGTTTTTGCAGCCAATAAAAGGAGGCAGAGAGACCCACAGTAAATAATATAACTGTTATTTTCTCTTTTTTTGTCATTCTTTATTTCCCATAATTATCTTGATTTTCCAATTGCAATGCCTATTATTATGCTTGAACATTTTGCTGCAGGGAAATGGATTAACTTTTTAAAATATTATTGGAGTTTTGGATGATTGAATTATACGGGTCTCCCACCCCTAGTGCCTATACTATCGCAATCATGTTGGAAGAAACGGGTTTGCCTTACTCAATGTTTCCTATTTCTAAAAACAATAACCAACAATTGGAAATGGAATTTTTAAATAACACACCCAATAATATTTTTCCTGTGATGCTTGACCGCTATGGCCCGAACAATAAACCTTTGGCTATTTTTGAATCAGGCGCCATTTTAATGTATCTTGCCGAAAAAAGCGGCAAACTTATTCCAAAAAATAGTCCTGAAAAATACGATGTTTTGCAATGGCTGCTCTTTGAAAGCTCGAAACTTGCCCCTACTTTAGGCAATACCAAACATTTTATGTACCACGCCCCGGAAGAAATCCCTTATGCCCTTAAACGGTTTAACAATGAAGCCAAGCGAATTTTTTCTATTATCGAAAAACAACTCTCAGAAAATGCTTTTTTGGCGGGCGAATATTCTATTGCTGATATTGCAACCTTCCCGTGGGTCAAAGATTATGAACGTTACGGCATCTCTGCTGACCAAATACCGTACACATGTGCGTGGGTTGATACTATCAATAAACGGCAGGCTATACAAAAGGGGTTGGAAGCGATAGGGACTTTGAAGGAATAAAAATCCCCCCGCCGTGCGAAAAGAAGGAGCGCACGACGACCCCCGCAACAAGTGCGGGGCAGGCTCCCTTTTTCAAAGGGGGTTTTTTATTTTAACTACTGCGTTCAATATTCCACGCAAAATATTTAATTCCATACGTTCCAGTCGTATACGATTAAATAAACGTTGTAGCCGCGGCATAAGCTGGCGTGGGACTTTTGGATTTAAAAAATCAATTTGAATAAGCGTACGTTCTAAATGCTCATAAAAACCCTGCATGTCTTTAGCAGAAACATGCTCATCTTCCCATTTCAACTCCGTGGTATTTGTCATACCTGCTACTCTTAACTCATAGGCAATGACTTGAACCGCAGCAGCAATATTTAATGACGCATAATCAGGATTACTTGGAATTTGAATATGATAATGACAACATTGCAATTCCTCATTCGTTAAACCCGACTGTTCTCTGCCAAATACGACGGCGATATTTGTGGTCTTTGCCTCAGATACCGCTTTTTCTGCAAATTCCCTAGGTGACAACATAGGCCATGGGATCGCACGCGAGCGGGCACTGGTACCTACGACTAAATTACAATCTGCAATAGCCTCCTCCAAGGTTGCAAACACGCTCGCTTGGCCCAATACATCCAATGCTCCTGAGGCCATCTCATTGGCATTCACATGAGGGTATAGCTTGGGGGCAACCAAGCAGAGATTAGACAATCCCATGGTTTTCATGGCCCGCGCTGACGCGCCAATATTGCCAGGATGGGAGGTATTTACTAAAACAATTCGAATATTTGGTAACATTTTGCTCATTTCTAATTTTAACGGTTTAATCATACCGCCAAAAGCATTCGCTATCTACAGGTATATTTGCTATTCTACTGACCCCTAAATTGACATGCCGTTAATAAAGCCATGAGAGAACCTATTGTAAATATCGCGGTAAGTGCTGCGCGTGCTGCCGGAAACATTATTGTTCGTGCGCAAGACCGTTTGGACACCATTAAAGTCAGCCAAAAAAGTCATAACGATTATGTGACTGATATTGACCAACAAGTTGAACAAGAAATCATAAAAGTGATACGTAAAGCCCATCCTAACCATGGTATTTTAGGCGAGGAAAGCGGGGAGTCCGCCGGTAGCAATGATGAATATACTTGGATTATTGACCCTATTGATGGCACACGTAATTTTATTCATGGGTTTCCGCAATTTGCCGTGTCCATTGCCATTCGACGCAAAGGTAAAATTGAACATGGGGTCATTTACGATCCTGTCCGTCAGGAATTATTTAGCGCAAGCAAGGGCAAAGGTGCCCGCTTAAACGAACATCGCATTCGCGTAAGCAAGTGCAGCAAACTTGAAGAATCCTTATTAGGAACCGGCTGCCCGGGCGCGAGCAATGAGGAAGACGTCAAAGCTTATATCCGTACTCTACATCACTTACAACCCCTCTGCGGCGATATACGTAGGGCTGGGGCGGCAACCCTGGACCTTGCCTATGTGGCAGCCGGCAGGCTGGATGGCTTTTGGGAATCCGGCTTAAAACTATGGGACCTTGCGGCAGGGACTTTACTGATTAAAGAAGCGGGTGGTTTGGTGTGTGATATAGACGGCAGCGATAATTTCCTGAAATCAGGAAATGTGGTGACGGGGAATCCGAAAATACTGAAGTTGTTGTTGAAGGTGGTGCAACCCTAAAAACTAATTATTCCTTTTTTATTAACCATTTCCATAGAGGTATAACTTCGATTGTAATCATCTTTTGATCTTCTTCATATTGCAATAAATCATCGTCGTTTTCAGTGATAATGATGCCGCGGTCCAGGTTGAATGTTTTTAAAGCTTCAAGCAAGCCCGTTATTTCCCTTTGTTTTGTTTCGGATGATTGCAAAGATTGCGTTACCTGAATGGCCAGCACAATATGATGTTCTTTTTTAATAATAAAATCGCATTCATTTTTTTCTTGATAAAAATAGACAGTTTGATTGCGCCTTAGTAATTCAAGATAAACAATATTTTCTAACATTCTTCCACGGTCTTCGCTCATACGAAAACCAACTTTTCTTGCTAGAGCAGGGTCTATCCAATAAATCTTCTTAGCATATCCAAATTGTTTTTTAAGAGATGGAGAATATCTGTTTACAATGAAACATAAAAAACTGTTTTGAAAATAGTGGCAGTATTCTGCAACAGTATTGCTATTACTTAAACCCATTAACTTACGCAAGGCATTGAATGTAATATTTTTAGCAATGTTGCTAGCCAGAAAATTCAGCAAAGAACGAATGATATGCTCATTAGGTAATTTATAGCGAACGATAATATCTTTGTAGACAATATTTTCAAATAAAGTATGTAAATAGTCACTAGATCGATATTTTATATATTCTGGTAAGCCACCTTGCTCAAGATATTCCGAAAATAAACCACGCATTTGCGCGTTTTCACTTGATGTGGGTTGAAAAGGCAGTGAATCTGGCGCCTTATCACGAATGTATTCGATAAATCCATAAGGATACATAGTTATTGATACATAACGTCCGGTTAAGCGTGTACCTAATTCACGGCTAAACATGACAGCGTTGGAGCCAGTGATATAAACCTTGTTGCCATGATCATGCAACCGTCGAATAAAACGTTCCCAATCGGGGATCAATTGAATTTCATCGAAAAAAAAGGTGGCTTGCTTGCCATACATTTCAATGAGTAATTCATACAATACCTGGAAATCTTCCAAAGAAAAATCGACCAAACGATCATCGTCAAAATTGAAATAATAATCAGCTTCGCTAGATTGTTGACGAATCCAGTGTAGAACGGTTGATTTCCCACAACGACGTACGCCCATAATAATAACTACAAATGAGGTGGCCATTACTTCGGTAACCTGGGGTAGTATTTCACGCGATACAAAGCCTTTGGGTAATCCCAGCGAGTGTTGTTCAATAATAACTTGGCGTAATAGATCTCTATTCATATAAAATCTCTAATTGGTAATTAGTATTTTATATGATATTTACTAATTGTCAATTAGAGAAAATTGGATAAATGAGAAAATTATATATATTCAATAAGTTAGATAATGATCACAAGACCAGCGATTCCCGCTAAAGAAGGTTAGCTATTCATTTTTACGCTCCAAACAGCAC
>CAYVRW010000054.1:0-15840 GCA_964453575.1 uncultured Coxiellaceae bacterium
TTCGCTAATATTTTTCCTTTTTGCTGTATGGAATAACGTTCTAAAACTTGCGCATTCGTTTCAGGCCGATTTTTCACAGTTTCAGGTCTTGCTTGTAAAATAAATAAGTCACCGCTAATACCATCTTTCGCCCATTCAATGTCCATGGGTTTACCATAATGTTTTTCAATTAGAATGGCTTGTTTTGCAAGCTTTTGTACATCGTTATCATCAATACAATATTTGGATCTATCTTCCTGCTTAACAGCCACCGTTTTAATATAGCCATGCGGATCTTTGGCATTACCATAAATCATTTTAACGGCTTTGCTGCCAAGCTTTCGTTGTAAAATAGCTGATTTATTTTCAAGTAAAGTAGGTTTATAAATAAAAAATTCATCAGGGTTCACTTTGCCTTGAACAATGGCTTCTCCTAAACCATAGGAAGCAGTAACCAATACCACTTTATCAAAACCTGATTCCGTGTCTAAGGTGAAAATAACACCGCTAGCTCCTTTGTCACTGCGTACCATAGGCTGAATACCTGCTGATAAAGCAAATGCCATATGATCAAATGATTGATCATGACGATAAGCAATCGCGCGGCTGGTAAAATAAGAAGAAAAAACTAACTTAATAGCTTTAAGAAGATTGGGTAACCCTTTGACATTTAAGTAGGTTTCATGCGCCCCGGCAAATGAAGCATTAGCTAAATCTTCTGCAATGGCAGATGATCTTACTGCAACCGTTGGACTGCCAAGTTCAGCATAAGCCTTGGAAATCGCATTCTCAAACTCAGGAGAAAATTTTTCTTTTAAAATCCAACTTCTAATTTGTTTGCTCGCTTTATTTAATTTTGTAAGATTGCGTGTATCTAAAGAAGATAAAAGATCTTGAATATTTTTATCCAGATTATGTTGCGATAAAAAACTTTTATAAGCTGAGATAGTTGTGGCAAATCCACCGGGAACTTTAATATCTTTTGAAGAAAGATTTTGAATCATCTCTCCAATAGACGCATTTTTCCCACCGACAAGCTCAATATCGTTTGAGTTAACATCTTTTAAATTTATAATATAATTCATTATCAACTCCTTAAACTGAATGTATGATTTCGCGTAAATGTGCCACGGCACAATCACCTAAGCCATCTAAAAAATATCCGCCTTCTAATAAAGACACTATTCTATTTTGCGTAGTAGCTTTGGTTAATTGAATAATATCACGTGTAATTAAGCCATAATCTTCGACATTAAACATTAAATTTGACATATTATCTCGATAAAAAGCATCAAATCCTGCTGAAAAAAACAACATTTCAGGTTTAAATGCCACTAATCGTTGATACCAATATTCCTGCATTTTAGCTCGTGCTTTTTCTCCATTACAGCCTGAAGCAAGCGGTATGTTGATAATATGATCACTAACAGTATCCGCACCACTAAAAGGATAAAAAGGATGCTCGAAGGATGAACAATAGAGTGCTTTTTCATTGTTTAAAAAAATATTTTCAGTGCCATTCCCATGGTGTACATCAAAATCAATAATGGCAATTCGTTGCATAGAATAATGCTCTAGCGCATGCGCAACGCCTACCGCAACATTATTAAAGATACAAAATCCCATGGCAGCTGCTTTTTCTGCATGATGACCAGGCGGCCGTATGTTACAAAATGCAGCAGGAGCTTTGCCTTGCATGATTAAATCCACCGCATAAACTGCAGCTCCAGCAGCATGTAGTGCCGCTTTAAGTGTATAGGTGTTCATCCAAGTATCGGCGTCTAAAGGTACAGTACCTACTTTAGGAGATAGCATAAAAATATAATTAATATATTCAGGATCATGCACTCTTAATAATTGATCTTTGGTCGCTTGTGGCGCTAAATACTGTTCTAATTGGCTCATTAAATCGGTAGATGATATCGCTTGATCGATGACTTTAATACGTTCAGGCACTTCAGGAATACCATGTCCCATGTCGTGCAATAGACAATCTGGATGAGATATAAGTGCTGTCTTCATGAATTCCTAACCTTTTTTAGCGGGAATTCCTAATTATAAACTTTTTACAATAATCGTCATAGTGGGATCATCATTGTTCATTATCTCAAAGCCCAGGTGATGGGTCATTTCTAACATGGCAATATTGGTCGCAAGTACTATACCCATGATAGTACTTAGGCCTTGCATTTTTGCTTCAGCACACAGCGCTCTCATGAGGCGAGATCCTATTTTTTTATTTTGCCAATCATCTGCCACAGCAATGGCAAATTCACAACTTTCTCGATCTGGATTAGTAATATAATGCGCAACACCCGCACATTGCTCAACATCATGATCAACGTAAGTCGCCACAAATGTCATTTCTCTATCATAGTCAATTTGTGTGAGGCGAACTAATGTTTCTGGAGTTAATTCACGTATATGCCGCATAAATCTAAAATATTTTGATTGAGGTGAAAGATTACGCACAAAAGTTTGTATCATCAATGCATCTTCTGGACGTATAGGACGAATTGTAATAGCTGAACCATTTTCCAAGTCGTAAGAAGAAATCAAATGTTTGGGATAAGGATGAATAGCCATATGAGCATAATGTTTCGTAGGCTTTTCACAAGCTTGAATAACTATTTTTACATCGGCCACAACTGCTGTTTGATCATTAATCATTAAAGGATTAATATCCATTTCTACAATTTCAGGAATTTCACAAACCATTTCGGATACACGTAATAATATTTTAACAATTAAATCTAAATTAATGGCCGGCATATTAGCAATGCGTGTCTGTTCTATAATTTGTTTAGTAAGAAATGCATTCAATGGCGGCAGCGTTAAGGTTTTGTCTTTCATGATTTCAATTAATCTGCCGCCAGCACCAAAACTAATAACTGGCCCAAATACAATATCGTTTAATACTCCAATAAAGAGCTCTCTATCATGAGGATTTTTAATCATGAGCTCTTGTGCCGCAGGGATAAAAAATGCGGCTAGCATTGCTTTTGATTCAAGGCTAGTTAAAATGTTACGTTTTTCCGCTAACGTTTTCGAGATAATTTGCCTAGCAATTGCAATATCGGGCTTAGCCTGCGGTGATAAAGGTTCTGGAACTTGCAGCAATAATTGTTGATTTAAATGATAATCAGTTAAGTAGGAGAATGCTTGAATAGCTTTTTCGGGTGAATCAAAATAAGGAAATTGATAATCAGCAAATAATTGCCACGATGATTTGACATTTTTTTCACCCATCCAGCAAGCTAATAAAGGTTGCTTTATGTTAGCGCTCTCTTTAATGAGCATTTCTGCTATGCTGAAAGGCGACGCCATGGCTAAAGGAGTTACCATGACTAAAATACCATCGACATTTTCATCTTTAGCACAAATCTCTAATACACGCTGATAACGTTCAGGCGTTGCATCTTCAAGTATATCGACAGGATTTTGGTGAGACCAATGTTTAGATAACACTTTATCTAGTTCGGTGATAGTAGCTTCCGTTAAGGTCGGCAATTGAATGTTTAAATCAAGGGCCCGGTCTGCAGCCATGATGCCAGCGCTGTTGCTATTGGTAATGATTAAAAGTTTATTGCCATTCACTCTGTAATGACCGCTTAACATTTCTGCAGCAAGAAAAAGTTCTTCAATGGTCTTAACTCTAACTGCGCCTGCCCGTCGTAGAGCAGTATCAAATACCTCATCATCCCCTACCAATGAAGCAGCCGTAGGATGTCTGCCTGCTTTGATAACAATGACTGGCTTCATACGCGCGGCGGCTCGTAATGCACTCATAAATTTACGCGAATGATGAATGCCTTCAATATACATAAGAATGCTTTCTGTTTTCGGGTCTACCGCTAAATAATCCAGCACATCGGCAAAATCAACATCAACGCTATTACCTAATGATAACAATGTCGAAAAACCTATATTTTTATCAACTGCCCAATCAAGTATCCTAGACATTAAAGATCCTGATTGTGAAACAAAAGCTAAACGACCTTGTTTTCCAAATATATTATCTAATGTTGCATTCATATTAAGGCTAGGACGCATAATCCCTAAGCAATTAGGCCCTACTAAGTGAATGTGATAGCCTTTGGCAACATTTGCAATATGATTTTCTAAAACTTTACCTTCAACACCTATTTCACTGAATCCTGATGATAATATAACAATATGATGTATGCCTTTGTTGCCGCATTCCGATATAAGTTTGGGAATGGTATTGGCAGGGGTCGTTATAATGGCAAGATCAACATGCTGATTAATGTCACCTATGGCCGCAAAACAGGTTTTATTTTGCACAATTTGGTGCTTAGGATTGACGGCATAAAGTGCTCCATCGAAGCCGTTTTCAAGTATATTTTTGAATACTTTCATACCTATTGAATGATCACGATCACTTGCGCCAATGACTGCGATGGAAGTGGGTTCGAATATTTTAGAAAGATAATGGGCTGTCATGGTTTCCGTACCAAAAGTTGAATGTTCTTACCTCAGTGTAGATCAAGAAGCGTAGGACATCAAACATTGGTTTTTATCCCCCTCCCTCCAATTTGCTTTTTAAATTGGAGGGAGGGGCTAGGGGTGGGAGGAGAGTTTTTCTAATATCTCAATGATGGCATCGAACACGAGAAACGCCTCCCCTCTCCATCTCTCCCCTCCAACAAAAAGCGTTGGTGGGGAGAGGGAATATGAGGATTTACGCACTCTTCAAAAAAGCAATTTCTTCTGTAGTCGATTCTCTACCTAAAATAGCATTACGCTGCGGAAAACGACCGAATTCTTTAATTACTCTAAAATGCGCATAAGCATAGGCAAGAAATAATTGATAAACTTGAGTAGTTTCTGTCATTGATAAAGCCACTAAATTTTGAAATAACTGAATGGATCTATCTTGTATTGTGGTATCTTCGGCGTGGACCAAAGGCATGTAGAAAAATACCCTTTCTATTAATGTTAATGATTTATCCATGTTATCACGCAGTCCATCAACACATAATTCTTGGGCTTTTTTATCGAAATTGAAAGCTTCAGGGGTGTTGCGATGGGCCCATCGAGAAAATTGGTCAAGAAGAATAATAAGTGCTAATCGACCGCGGGGTGTACTTGCCCATTCCATCAGTTGGCCAGTAGTTGCTTCTTGGTATTGCGCATAGAATTGCTTGAGCATGGTATTTTTTAAATTTTCATTATCGCCAAACCATAAATTAGTGCGATCACTCGTAGGAAGATCGGCGCGACCTAAATCGCCAAACCAGGCATTGAGTATTTCATGTATTTTATCCGCCATAAATAGAGGCCCTCGCTTTCTCAACCCCTTTATTCAGCATAGCACAAAATTCTTATGATGGCGGGGATTTTCTTGTTGTAAGTCATTGATTATTAATTTTTTCTATTCTTCAATATAAACCGTTGTATAACACGCTATTTGGTCAAATAATTCAATAAGATCGTTATTTCTCATACGTATACAACCTCTTGAACCTGGCACGTTCATATCGACCTCATCAGGTGTTCCATGGATATAAATATATCTTCGCATGGTATCTTGATTGCCTAATCGATTTTTTCCTATTTCTAAACCGCTCAACCATAAAATGCGTGTTAAAATCCAATCACGATTAGGATGAGTTTTTTTTAATTCTGGTGAATATATTTCGCCGGTAGGTCTGCGTTCTTTAAATACGGTATTAATAGCACAATCTTTGCCAATTTTAGCGCGTATTTTATGCTTTCCACGAGGTGTTTTTTCACTGCCTGCTAGTTCACCTACACCATTTTTTGCGGTTGATATAGGATAACTTTTAATACATTGACCGTTATTTAAGATGGTTAATGCTTGTTTTTCAATAGAGACATGCAAAGTAATCATAATTTTTCGCCTAATGTCACTGATGTGATGATATTTGCTATTAATGTTTCAGTCATATGATTTTTATCTTTATGAGGGTCAAACTCCGCAATTTCAAGGCCTATTAAATTTTTTTCATGGGCTAACATTTTTAATGCATGATAAAGATCTTTGGCATGTATGCCATCAGGTTCTGCTACACCTGTGCCTGGGGCATCAGCTGGATCCATCGCATCAATATCGATTGTCACACCAAAATGAGCGGTATGCTTTTTTACAATAGCAAGCGCTTCTTTCATCACTGTTTCCAAACCCCGCTCCTTAACTTCGTCCATAAAAAAAATGCGTACCTTTAATTTTTTTAATAATGCAGCCTCACCTTCTTCATAACTTCTTATTCCGATTAAACAAATGTTTTCAGGTTTTAATTTGGGATGCGTTTTCATGATATGAGTTAATTGCGAATGGCCATGTCCCAATAAACTGGCAAGGGGCATACCATGTATATTCCCTGATAAAGAGGTTTCTGGCGTATGGCTATCCATATGCGCATCTATCCAAATCAAGCCTAATTCATCTTCCGAATTTAAGGTATCATATACTCCGCTCCATGTCCCTATCGCACAAGAATGGTCTCCCCCAAAAACAATAAAAAATCGATTTTTTTTGACTAAAGAACTTACTTTATTCGCAAGTTCAGTACATTGTTTAGCTACTTTATCCAACTTAGACGTATTTTCATGAGTTGATTTAATGATATCTGCCCAATGACATTGCAACCCTTTTTGGGTGATTTCTGCTATTATTAGAGAGTTTTTTAACACATCAGCAGCATCCGCACTGCCTAAGTTAGGCCCTGCTATGCCAGACGCATAACCTACAAAATACACTTCATTGCGATGGTACATAAAACCTCTAATAAACAATCATGATGATTAAGTTTAGCACATGTTTTGATGTTTCATAGCTTTTATACAAGCAAACAAGTATGCATAATAGTAACCTATTGTTAACATATAGAAAAAAAAGGATATTTATGCAAGTACAAAAAATCGAATCTTATGTAGCTGACTTATGGGACAATTCCATACTTCCTTGTTTGATAGATTTTATCCGTATACCCAATAAATCACCCGCATTTGATCCCGATTGGCAAGCGAATGGTTATATGGATAAAGCGGTTAAACTCGTTACTGATTGGTGTGAACAAAATGCTATTGATAATATGACGCTAGAAGTTATCCGCCATGAAGGTCGTACTCCTCTTATATTTATAGAAATTCCTGGTAATAGCAATGATACGATTTTGTTATACGGGCATATTGATAAACAACCTGAAATGATAGGATGGGACAATGATTTAGGTCCATGGAACCCTGTCGTAAAAAATAATAAATTATATGGCAGAGGCGGAGCTGATGATGGTTATGCTGTTTTTGCTTCCTTGGCAGCTATCAAAGCGTTGCATGATCAGCAAATTCCGCATGCGCATTGTGTTATTTTAATTGAAGCATCCGAAGAAAGCGGCAGCCCTGATTTGCCTTACTACATGCAAACTTTAGAAGCAAGAATTGGTAACCCTAATTTAATTATTTGTTTAGATTCAGGATGTGGAAACTACGAACAATTATGGATGACAACATCGTTAAGAGGATTATGCAGCGGGAATTTGCATATCAACGTATTAAAAGAAGGTGTGCATTCAGGATTAGCGAGCGGTATTGTGCCATCTTGTTTTTTAGTATTACGGCAATTGCTTGATCGCATTGAAGATGAAAAAATGGGTAATATCGTTTTATCGAGTTTGCATGTGGATATTCCAGAAGCACGCTTAAAACAAATTCGTGACGCCGCCAATGTGCTGCATGAAGATTTATTTTTAACTTTTCCACGATATGATCATATCAAACCATTAGCTTCTACGCCGGAAGAACAATTGCTTAATCGGACTTGGCGGCCAGCACTGTCTGTTACTGGCATGGATGGTTTGCCAACCACACAAAATGCCGGCAATGTTACCTTGCCTTCAGTAACAGTAAAACTTTCCATGCGATTGCCCCCTACATGTGATGCTCATACCGCTGCGGCACAATTAAAAGAATGTTTAGAAAAAAGCCCTCCTTTTGACAGCGGTGTGCAATTTGATATTTCGGATGCAGGTACTGGTTGGAATGCGCCTATGGAAGAAGCATGGTTACATCAATCCGCAGAATGCGCTTCGCAAAATTATTTCGGCAAAAATGCGATGTATATGGGTGAAGGTTGTTCTATTCCTTTTATGGGTATGTTAGGTAAAAAATATCCTGAAGCTCAATTCATGATTACAGGCTTATTAGGCCCTGAATCAAATGCGCATGGGCCCAATGAGTTTTTGTCTATTCCTACAGCTAAAAAGCTGACTTGCTGTGTCGCGCAAGTGATTGCGGATCATTATAATAAGGCTTAGCTTCTGTCATGCCAGCATGCTTTTAGCTGGCTTAACACTGTAATTATTTGTATAATTATTTTCTTCTCTTAATAATTCCTTAAGAATTTGTCTATATAGTGTTCTTTTTTAGTACAAATATAACCCAAAACGAGGTTAATTTAATATGGCACTACGACAAAATCCACAAGTTCCAACAGATGATAAAAGCACTGAGAAAACTACATTTGATGTGCCTACGATGGTAAAACCAGAGTTGTTACATGATGGCTGCTCACTCCTTGATAAGGAAAGTTTACCACCACCAACTCAGATATTTAATACCAGTTATTATAGTAAACAAAAATTTCCTATACCTTATAGCCTAACCGCTACCAGCCCAAAAAGTTTTTACCTACACTATAATCATGGCAAAGATGATAGCGGCAAATCCGTACCCGCGATACTTGGAAAGGGAGGCACAGCAACAGTAAAAGTTGCGCAAAAATTTGAAAGAGGCGCAGAAGATAAAGAATATTCAGCTAAGGATTTTGATTTGGTGAAAACTGTTAAATCCGAAAATGTGAATGAAGCCAAAGAAAATTTCAATAACGCTTTAGGTGAAGCAGAAGTATGGCAAAAATTATATCCTACTGCGGGATATGGATCCCTTTATATCACAACGAGCGCAAAAACAGGATTAAACAAATATAAAATTTTTATGAAGCAAGAAAAAGGTAAAGAATTATTTGATCATGTATTAAATGATACGTTATACCAGGATGCTGAAAACTTATTAGAATTATGTTTTAACATCACAAAACAAGTCGAGTTATTATTTAATTTAGGATTTTTACATCGCGATATTAAAATGGAAAACATTATGCTTGATATCGTCACAAAAATAGTTAAATTAATCGACTTTGGTTTTGCCATTCGCAAAGATGAAATTCATAGACCCTGTAATAAAGTATTATGCGGCACTTTGGTATCTGCAGCGCCCGAATTATTTTGTAAATCAAAAGACCGGGTTTTTTCAGAGCCTACAGAAGTCTATGCACTTGGTATTGTATTGAAAACTGTACTATTCGGACTTGCAAGAAAATATGATAAGGAATCAAATAATATTGAAATTGGCTATTACAACAAAACATGCACTAATGATGTCCAAAATAAAGTTGTAATAGTAAAAAATGATAATACTGGGAATACCTATACAATAGATTTTGAAATTTTAGAACTTACTAACAAAATGATCGATGACAACCCTAAGAAACGTCCAACTTTAAAAGAAGTAGCTGAAACATTCGAAAAAGCTTTAATTGCTGTCAGAAAAAAGAAATTACTATCCGCTGAACCAGAAGTGGTATCGGTCGATTTAAGTGAATCTAAGGAGGAAACTGCTTCGAATCCAACGGTCGTATCGTCATGCAAGAGCGCTTTATTTCAACCTGCAGCACCCACTTTAGTGGATTTGTTAAGCCAAGCTATTCCAGTAATACGGATAATGGATAAATCTGATCCAGCAAAAGAAGACTCACTAAAATATTATTTGGTATTTAACAATGAAGAAAATTACAATACTGTACTTAGGGAATTACGTAACAAAGGACTTCTTGAAAATAGCGATTTTGAATGTATGGGTTCGAAAATCGATAAAAACTTGGAATTAAAAGATAGATATATTCTAGAAGTTAAGGGAAAAATTAAAATATACGATGGGAAGGTCGTGTTACTTGATGCACCACAAAACAGCGTCAAGCCATTATAACTTCTTCTAACCTTCATGCCGTGAAATACCGAGCCGCGGCTTGGTATTTCACATCTTATTTAAGAATTCTTTAATATTTCATAGTATATGATATATATCTATTATTAGCATACATGAGGTTAGTTATGCCATTTTTTGATCATTTGTTTGGAAAAAAAAAGAAAAATGCCACGGAACCTGATAAAACATCCATCATATACACAAGATTGTTTTATTCTAATGGTAAATTATTGAAAGATAAAAAAATCAAAGCATTGAAAAAACAGCTTCCTCTTCATCCGGGACATTATAAAAGAAAGAAAGAAAAAGGAGAAATTACCGATCCTCGTGTAATTGATTCTCCTTATAGCATCACTGTTAATGATAACCATTTATATGCACACTATCACTATCAAGCCCTTGGTACTGGAAGCACAGCAAAGGTAAAAGTTGCGCAAGATCTTTCGTCAGGCGAACTTGTTGCAGTCAAAACACTTAAGCCTAAACCACATCAAGTTGAAACATTTCGTAAACAAGCTAAGGCCGAACTTGAAAAATTAAAAATATTAGGCAGAGCTAAATCTTCAGAGGTCATCGAAACAAAAAGTCAGAAAACAGGATTACCCAAATTTCGATTATTTATGGAATTGGCCAAAGGCGAAGAATTATTTTCACTTATCAACTATGACAAATTACCTCATGATGCAGTTACACTGCTACAAATATCACTCAGCCTTACAGAAGCAGTTCAGGAATTTTTAAAATTAGGATATTTGCATAGAGATATTTCAATGGAAAACATTATGATTAATATCACCAAAAGAAAAGCTACTTTGGTTGATGTAGGTCATATCGGGAAATTGGATGAAACGCATACCGTTTTTGACGGCCGACAATGCGGCAGCTATTATACTACTGCACCTGAAACTTTAATTAAGCCCATTTATTCTCAATATTCAGAAGGTTTTTCATTAGGCGTACTATTACAAGCTATATTATTTGGAAGAATAAGAAGATGGGATAAAGGAGCCATCACTACTCTTCAGTATCAAAAAGAACTCATCATCGATGATCGTGAAAAAACATGTTTAGTCAAGTGCGATAATGGTGATTCCTATAAAATAGATTATGCAATCCTTGAGCTCACTCGCAAATTGTTAGATGGAAACCCTAAGAATCGTCCTGATTTGCAAATGGTACATGAGACACTTCGAAAATCTTTATCAGAGCCCGTAACTCATGTAAGCAACACATTGAAAAATAACAACAAATAGCTTATTAAGACTTTTTTAAGTATTTTTGTGTATTATGCGTACACTCAAAATACAAACGAGGTTGAAATGTCATTACGTCAAAATTTACCAACAGATGAAAAAAGCACTGAGGAAACGAAACCTCAATCTTTTGATGTGCCTTCAATAGTAAAACCCAAAGCATTGCATGGTGGTAATTCACTTTTAGATAAAGAATTCTTGAAAGAACTCACCACAAAGGCGGATGATTCTGATGATGTCTTTGAGTCTTGTTATAAAAGTAGACGACATTCACCGATACCTTATAGCCTTACCGTTCTCGAAAAAAGTTTGTACGCGCACTATAACGATGAAGGTAAACCAGCGGTACTTGCAAAGGGAGGTACAGCAATAATAAAAGTCGCACAAAAATTTGAGCTTAAGCAAGTTGGAGAAAATAAAGAACTTGTACCTGGGGTTTTTGATTGCGTGAAAATAATTAAACCAAAAAGAAAGGGACAAATCAAAACATATTTTGATTTAGCTTTAGGTGAGGCCGAAATGTGGCAAAAATTATATCCTACCGGCGGGCTCTATGTAACCACAAGTGCAAAAACAGGATTAATAAAATTTAAACTATTCATGGAGAGAGCAAAGGGTGAAGATTTACACAACCATATATTCAAACGTACATTATACAATAATGAAAAAAAATTATTAGAAGTATGTTTTAAGATTACAAAAATAGTTCAGCTATTATTAAATTCAGGATATCTACATCGAGATATTAAACTAGAGAATATTATGCTCGATATCGCAACAGGGGAAGTTACGTTAATTGACTATGGTTTTGCGATTCATAAGGATAAAGCTTGTAAGAACCGAGTGGGTACTCGTGAGTATATGGCACCTGAATTATATACGTCGCAACCACCAGTTTATTCAGAATCGACAGAAGTCTTTGCCATGGGTGTTGTATTCCAAGCTATACTGCTCAGAATTATAAAAGAAGTGAATAAGCAAGGAGAAATAGAGACAGTTTTATATCGCACACAGCAACTAATAGGTTCTGAATGCATCATGGTAGTCGCTTACAGTGATGAATACTATACGATAGATCATGAAATTTATAGACTTACTGAGGCAATGATTGATAAAGATCCTGCTAAGCGTCCTACTTTAGAACAAGTCACTAAAAAACTCGAAGAAGCCTTGCGGACACTATCCCCTGAATTACCCGTTGTATCATCCCATTTGAAAGAGTTTAAGGATGAAGCTGCAGCACCCACCCTCATTGATTTATTAAATCAAGCTGTTCCAGTAACGAGGATAAAAGATAAATCTAAAGAAGAACAAGTGGAATATTTAGTATTTAGCGATAAAGCAAGCTATGAAGCAGTTCTCAGGGAATTACCTAAAGAAGGCCTTCTCAAGCATAATGATTTTACTCCTAGGGGCTTGAAAATCGATGATGATTTGGAATTAGACGAAAAATATGCTTTAGAAATTATGGGAAGAATTAAAATACAAGATGGAAAGGTTGTAATTTGCGATCCTCTTCCTGCTAGTAAAAAAAGCCCCAGGTTCTTTTGTTCTAAAGAACATTTGAAAATGATAGCTAATAAATGTGCGAACGAAGCGGTTGATTTTGCGGATGCTTTTTGTAAAGCAAAATATTTCTAGTCACCCACAAAATAATCTTGCGATTGCATTTCTATTAATCTTGAATTAGTACGTGCATATTCTAAAATCATATGCCCGCGCGCATAAAGTTCGGGGACGGGTTCTGCAGCAGATATAACAAGTTTGACTTTTGCATCGTATAGCACATCCACTAAACTTACAAACAAACAAATGGTATCCGATGCATTTTCAGGAATAATTGGAATATCACTGATAAAAACAGTTTTATAATGATCCGCAATCACCAGATAATCATGCTGACTGCGTGGAATACTGCATATCTCTTTAAATTCAAACCAAATGACATCATGTGCTCGTTTTTTTATAGGGATGAGTCTACCATTGATATCAATAGGCGATGTTTCAACTTTATATCCCGACGTTAAATGATCAAATGCTTTTTGCATTTTTTCATCCGATACTGGGCCTAAAGGGGTATAAAATACTCCTGCTTCTTTTAAATGCCGTAGGCGATAATCAACCTGACTTATAATATGAATTGTTTCAGTATGTGCTTTTATCAGTGCAATGGCTGGCAAAAATTGTAATCGTTGCAAACCATTTTTATATAAATCATCGGGTTTAATATTTGAAGTTGCAACTAAACAAACGCCTTTCGAAAACAGCGCTTTGAATAAGCGGCCTAATAACATGGCATCCGCAACATCAGATACAAAAAATTCATCAAAACAAATGACTATCGTTTCTTTTGCAATCTCAGAGGCAATCCTTTGTAAAGGGTCAATTTCACCCTGATGTTTTGTGAGTTCATCATGTACTCGCTGCATAAACATATGAAAATGCATACGCATTTTTTGTTTGAAAGGTAAGGTATAGAAAAAACAATCCATCATAAATGTTTTACCAATCCCTACCCCACCCCATAAATAAATGCCTTTTATAGTACTATTTTTATGTAAAAAACCACACCATCCTGAGCGTTTTTTGTGCTCTATATTCAAAGCATCATAGACTTTTTGCAAACGATCTAAAACCTTGAGCTGTTCCGCATCGGATTGGATCAAGCCTTTTTTTAGATAATCTTGATAATAGTCTATGGGTGTCATGGGTGATTAATCTTCTTCCCCCAGGGTTTCTCCATCTCTGCTGACACCTGCTTCTAACATACCATTTTGAGCACTGCTTCTAACATCTTGGTCCTCATGTTCGTTAAATCCTTGCACCATAGCATTGCTATCACCGTTATTGGTTAAGCCCGGGTCATTCGAAGTGTCATTATAAGGTTGTGCTAACACGCAAGTTGATGCTAATAAGCTAGCTGCTGCCAAAGTGAATAATTTGGTTTTCATAGTTTGCTCCAAATGAAAGAATTAAATAGTTAGTAGTATACATTAAACTGATTGATCTTAACTTATATTCCTGTTATAAATGCGACCCACATTGGATTTATATTTTTTGTTCAGTACTATTTTGTAACAATAACAGGAAATAAATGACTATGACAACTGCTGTCACAAACAAAAACCATGTTTTTAAGTTAATTATTCAACCTTGGGTCATATGTACCTTAGGCATGCTATTTTATTGTTATAACTATTTCCTTAGAGTTTCTCCCAGCGTTATGCAAAATGATTTAATGCAGGGTTTACATATTAATGCTTATCAATTCGGTACCCTGGCTGCATTTTATTATTATGCTTACACTCCCATGCAAATTCCTGTAGGCATGCTTTATGATCGATTTGGTGCGCGCATCGTACAATTTTTTGCCGTTATTGTTGTGGTGCTTGGTGTAGGCACTTTTATTTCTGCCAATACCTATCAAATGGCCTGTGCTGGACGTTTTATGATAGGTTTGGGAACAGCATTTGCCTATATAGGTGTTCTAAAACTGGCCTCTATTTGGTTAGCCCCTAACCGTTTCGCGACTATTGCAGGTCTTACGACAGCATTTGGCATGATGTCTGCTATTTTTTCAGACAAAATTCTAACGAAATTTGTTGAAACGGTCGGATATAAACAAGCTTTAGAAACAGCGCTTGTTATTGGCATAGGTCTCAGCTTACTAATTATATGCTTTATGCGTAGCAAACCTAAAATTAAGCTTGCGCATCAATCAACCATTACGAATGCTGCTCCAATGAGTTTCAAAATGTTACTGGTTGCATTGCGTACTGTTTTAACTAATCCACAAATGTGGATCATTGGCTTAATCGGCTGTTTATTTTATCTGCCAGCCTCGGTATTTTTGGATTTATGGGGCATTCCTTTCCTTAAATCGGTTTATCATCTTTCTGCAGAAGACGCTGCCTCTGCTGTAAGCTGGACTTTTATAGGTTGGATTATTTCTGGCCCATCCATTGGAGCTTTATCTGATAAAATTAAGCGCAGACGTCCCCTTCTTTTAATTTCAGCCGTGATGTCCGCTATATTTTTATCGATAATATTTTACGTTCCAGGACTTTCATTAACTACCTTGTATGTTCTGTTCTTTTTTGTAGGCATTTTCTGCGGCGCGCATCCGTTATGTTTTGCGTTAGGTAAGGAAAACTCACCCCTGCAGTTTTCAGGAATAGCCGTTGCTGTAACTAATACCTTAATCATGTTAGGCGGCTTAATTTTTCAACCTGTTGTTGGAAAATTATTAGATAATCATGCTATTAATCTTGTTTACCAAGATGGTATTCCACAATTTACACCAGCAGATTATACCTATGCTTTAAGTGTTGTGCCGATTGGATTGATGATTGCTATTTTCTTAACGTTTTTCTTGAAAGAAACGTATTGTCAGTCTCGTGTTATGGTTGAAAAACGAACTGTGGCTAAGAACCAGTTGGTGATGGAATAATTCACTTCCCCTCTCCCGCTCGCTTTTTTGCGAGAGCCTGCCCCGCACTTGTTGCGGGGGGAGAGGAGTCGGGGGCTGTAGGATCGACGCATAATTTGAGAAGAAAGTCCCTCTCCCCTCCAACGCGCT
>CAYVRW010000055.1:0-14164 GCA_964453575.1 uncultured Coxiellaceae bacterium
TAGGCAATGCTGGGGTAAATAAGACAGCATTTACTGAGGCAAATGAAATTAATAGGAGTAATGTAAAAAATGGAAGTTTTGTTTGCATGTTTTAACCTTTCTTCATTATGGTAGAGCATGATTGAGAATAATGAACAATAGTATAATTCTTGACATCAGAAAAAGATATCAAATGCCATCGTCTTGCGTTTTTACTTTATGCATGATGGCACTTCAGCTCTTTGCTTCCTAAATGGCAATCAAATTTAAGCCACTCATAAATATTCTGAAGCAATTTTTTTCGCAATTTTTTGATACAACTCACGTTTTACCGTTCGGTGTAACTCAATTATTTTTCGCAACAAAATGGCCGAAGGATACGAATTTAATCCTGCATATATTTCATGAAGAACATCTTCATGAGTATCCGCATAAAGCGCGATTCCCTTTAGATTATATTCTTTTGTTTCTAAAATATCCTTGATAAAAAAAGTTATAAATTTGGTTTCAAGCACAGTGTTTTCCTTATCTTTAGTTAATTTCATTAAAAGAAAATAGTCCTTATGTTGTTTTCTGAAATATTCCTTTAACTCCTCGCATAAACGTAAAAAAAGTTCTGCTTCTAATAAAATTTTTTCCTTTTTAGATAATGCAGCTGGTTTAATTCCAAATAATAGATGCAGCGGTTCTATTGCCGACATGTGATCATTACTCCATTTCCTTATTAAAGTTATAATAAATTATTTAAAATAAATGTTTATTTTTGGATTGTTTTCTGACTAACGGATAAAAGGGATACTCATAAAACGTCTTCTTCCATCATGCGTTTAATGTAGTTGTGAGTTTTTATTAACACTTTTTACTACTCCTATTTATTAAAAATAAGGGCAGTGACATTCCATATGCAATGAGATATATTTCATGCATGGGAAATCTTCTATACAATGATCTGCCCTACCAGGGTCCATTTAAGTTCGCAGCTTAAATGGGCTCGCTACTATTTTTTAATGTGAATTTGTCATATGTTATCATCCATATATTATTGAATCGACCAAATATAGTCGATACTTCTTTAATAATCAATATGAAATTAATTTAATTCGCCCATTTACTGTCATGCAACGTTCATATACAATCCCATTCATTAATTTTAAAAAGTTTAAAAATCATGCTAAATGAATTAAGCAATAACCTGAATATATTAATGGCTAAAGCTAGATTAAGCTCCAGCGAACTAGCTCGACAAATTGGTATTCCAGCAACGACTATTAAGCGTATTCGTAATAATGAACAAGCAAATCCTACTATTGTTACCTTATTACCTATTGCTCAATATTTTTCAATTTCACTCAGTCAATTAGTAGGAAGTGAATCATTACCATCAACTGAAAAATCCTGCGTTACAGGTTTACATAAAATTCCTCTTCTTACATGGAGCAAATGTATTCACTATGACTCGCTTGATTATGAAAAATGTTCCAAATACATTTTTACAGAACGTAATGTTAGCAAAAAAGCATTTGCATTAATTATCGAAGAAGATGATTTAGCATTTTTCCCTAAAAAAAGTATTTTAGTTATTGAACCAAATCAAAGTCCTGAAAATGGGGATTATGTAGTTATTGGAAATGCAGAAAATGTTTCATCAATTAGGAAATACATTATCGAAATCGATCAAATATACCTAAAATCACCTGTCGAAGGGGTAACCATGTCTGTATTATCGCCGGAATATCAAATTCTTGGTGTCATAATACAATATAAAATGGAATTAAAATAAAAAATAATGTGAGATCAACATGAAAAACAAACTCCCGCTGTTTTACTTTCCTCCCAGTATTTGTTGGGTGGATGATAATCAAGTTTTTTTAGATGCAGCTCATCAGTTTTTTAAAGATGATTACAATTGTCTAACATTCGTAGATCCGAAAAAAGCTATGGAATATCTCACGATATATCAGTCACCTTATTCGGATATAAATTTTACTCGGGAATTCACGGAAAATGATATATTTAATACACATAATCATTTACCTATTGACATTAATCTATCTGAAATTATACGTTTAGCTGATATAGAAGCTATTAAAAATGAGCTTGCGATTTTAATCATCGATAATTACATGCCAAACATCAATGGCATTGACCTATGTTACAAACTAAAAAAATCTTCTTATAAGAAAATATTACTTACTGGTCAAACAAACCCTTTAGAAGTAATTAATGCATTCAATGAAGGAATCATTGACAAATACTTAGAGAAAGATAAAAATGTTACGGAAAAATTACAAAATAATATACGTGAACTGACCCATCTTTATTTTTATGAAAAAACAAAAAACTTACTGTCTCATATTGAAACATCACGTCCATCGCCATTGTCAGATGAAGTGTTTATAGACTTCTTTTATCGTTGGTGTGAATCAAACAATTACAAAGAATTTTATCTTATCAATAAACATGGCAGCTTTTTAGTAAATGACAATAATGGCTTATCAACCTATTTCATTGTTATGAGCGAACATGATAAAAATGAATTCGTTAAGCTTAATGATGATGCATTAGATCATGTAGGACATTTATTAGATCAGGTAACAAAAGGAAAATTAATACCATTTTTTGGTGTAGGAAAAGAATGCTGGGAATTTGATCACTCTGATTGGAAAAACTATTTTTATCCATCAAATGTATTACAAGGTAGAGAAAAATATTATTGGTCCACCATTAACAAAACGGAGATCTAAAATGATTTATAGTTTTTTATATGTATTAGTTTTCAGTGTGGCTTTGATACTGATCCAAAAATTAGACGTGAGCATTCCACCTCTTTTTTCGCTTTTAATTACAGCAAGCATAGCTAGTTTGTACTTTAATATTATTAATAAAAATAGTTTAAAAAAAATATATGCTGATTGCTTAAAAAATAAAAATCAATGGTTTTCAGTGATGCTTATTGTTCTTGTTATGTGGGGTACTACCATGATAGGCCCGGGGAAGATTGGTGCATCGCTTTTTAATTTTATTTATTTTGCCTGGCTTGGAATGCTTGGATTCATGTTGTTAAGTTTACAAAATTGGCAAGAATATAAGCTTAAATTTTATTTTGGCTTAAGCCTATTAGGTTTGATTATTGCTAACATTTTTTTTGAACTTCGCTCATCTTTTTCATATGAAAGTTTATATGGGATATTTTTAGCCTTGGCAGGTGGAACATCTTCTTTTATTTATTTCAAAAACAGTCAGAAGCTAGCTAAAAATGCAAATTTATCAGCTACCCAAGTTTTAGCAGTCCGTTTTTATTTGTCTATTATTGTACTTTTTATTATCCTTCCCAAACAACATGCGGTCGATTATCTTACTTTCTCAAACCTATGTAATTTAGTATTACTAGCCTTTTTAAGTTTAATTATTCCACTTTATTTTTCACAAAAAGCCTTAGAGAAAATCACCTCAGAACAACATGCTATTATCAATAGTTTGTGTCCAATTGTGACCTGCATTTTACAAGCGATTGTCTTTAATGATCTTAAAAGTGAACAAATGATTATATATTTATTATATACATTATTTATTGCGGCTTTCTATTGTATAACAAAATATGAGAAAAAATTGGAATATAGTAAATGAAAAAGATCATACTTTTATTTTTAATTCTTACATTTTTAAGCTCTTATAGCATTGCGAATAATCATCAAAATATCAGGTTGGCTGTTTTTGATAACCCCCAACCTGATCCATCTTGCAATGTAAATGCCCAACAATTTATAAATTCCTATCTTGCAGGGATCAATACAGCCGTGACTGTCGCTGCAAGCAAAGGGATTTATATTACTGAAAAGGAATTTTTTCATGCGAGTAATTTAGCAAGCATCATCCAACAAGCATCTGATGTAAAAACATGGCATCCGGATGTAATTATGGGTTTAAGCACATCAAATGATTTTTTAATGTCTAAAGCTTTTTTTGGTGAGCAAGTTATTTTATCCATTTCAGCAACTGCTTCATCACTATCCAGTTTACCTGTAGGATTCTATAGTCTTGGAATACCGGATACAAGTGCTGTTAACACCATTATAAAATTTATTAATCAACACTATAGAGGTGCAAATCTCTTTATTACAGCAGCTGCAGAGAGCAAGGAAAGTGTCGATTTTGCCGATTTATTAGCAAAAAAATACACTCGGCAATTTAAAAACAAAAGAGTCCTCCAAAAAAGATATCTAACAGATGATATGAATCATTTAAATATGTCCAAATTTATGTCTGGTTATCAGAAAAACGATGTTATTGTTGTTATGTCGATAGGATATGATTCAGCCATTGATCTAATGAATAAAATAACAGCGTATCTTAGTCCTAATAAGCCTATTTTTATAACATCGACCGACAATTGGGGAAACAGCAATACGCCACAAAATATATCAGGATCTTATAATGCTTTTAGAATCGATACATTATCAGGCGGAGAAGATACTCAAATTTATAAAACATTTTTGGAAAATTATAAAAAAATTTACCATCAACCGCCTAAAGATAAAATTAGCTTTGTTACTTACAGAACAGTCATGTCTTTTGTGGAGGCACTAATACAATATCCACCGACCAAAAATATGCCCACACAAAAAGCTTCTTTATTTAGCAGTTATATAACCGCTCTAAAACATGACCCCAACTGGTTTAGACCACCTTATTATAATGTATATAAACTTGAAAATAAGAAAGAAATTTACTTTGAAAAAATAATTTAATCAAAATTGTGAAGTATATGAAATCCAATAAACGGATATCCTTAGCGAAACAAATTAAAAAAGTAATTGGCAATCGAATATTATTTTGCTCTATCATTTTTACGATTATTATTTTTGGACTCACTGTTTACGACATAACGATTAGCGTTGACCAATTACGTTCGCGCATTCATGAAGAAATAAAGCCCATTGAAGATTTTGCTATCAATCAGGCTATTATTAACAACCTTGACACTGTTAATCTTAAAATAGAACTCTTTAATGAAAACAATCCTACCTTTAAAATTAAATGGGTACGACAAGGAAAACCCATATATAAGACGATAACCTGGTACTTTCCATTTTCCTGGGTATACGATTACCATATTGGTGAGATTGCAAAATATCAATTTGGCTATCTCCAAGTAACTGGGAATATTTTATCTGATAAAGCACTATTTACGATTTACTTATTAGATTATGCTTACTAATAATATTTAGTATTTCTATTTTAGGTATTCTATACCCTTTGGCAAAAAAAATTCCTAGCCAGCTATTTATTAACCCCATTAATCGATTTATTGATTTAATTTCAAATAATTCGATACAAAATAACAATTTAATAAATTCGTTACCCGTAGAACTAGAGGTACTCGAAAGAAATATACTCGATTTATTAAACACAGCAACTGAACATGAGAGAAATAAAGCAGCTATTGAAGTAGGTCACCTCTCCGCCCGTTTAGCACATGACATTTCTTCGCCTTTAGCAGCAATGGAAATGGGTTTACGTTTCCTCAGCAAAAAAATTCCGCATAATGATTTAGCTATACTATCTAATGGTATCCAAAGTGTAAGAGACATTGCCAATAATGTATTAGAGCGTTATCGCAGTCCCGCAATTGAAACGAATTCGTTAAATTCTATAACGCATGATGATGGAAATGTAATTCGACCATCATTATTATACTCTTTGACTGAAATAATTGTTTCACAAAAAAGACATGAATGGCTTCAAGAACCTTGCCAAATAACATTGACAGTAGCTAAAGAAGCAAAAATCAATTGGATCATGGCTTCACCAAATGAAATAAAACGGCTATTATCAAACTTATTAAACAATGCTTATGATGCTTTAATTAACAAACATGATGGGATTATCAACATCAAACTTGAAGCTATTAATAATACATTACATCTAGAACTATATGATAATGGTATAGGAATAGCTCCTGAAAAAATAAATGATGCATTAAATGGTGTGAGCTTTAAACATCATGGAAAAGGATTCGGGCTCTCAGGAGCTAAACAATACATGGAATATTTGGGAGGTTCACTTAATTTAAAATCTATTGTTAATAAGGGTACCCAAATAAATTTGGTCTTTCCACTTATTAATGAGATTAAATGGTTTCCAAAAAATATAGATTTATCTAATACTAACATGGTTATAGTTCTTGATGATGATTTTTCAATGTTATCATATTGGAAAAAACGTATAACTCAAGCCGGTTCTTTGCCAATATTATTTTCAACATATCAGGAAGCATTAAATTGGGTTCAAAACAACTCAGAATCAGCTAAGTCTGCTATTTTTTTAGTTGATTATGAACTTACAGAAAGCGCTCATAATGGTTTAATGTTTCTTCAACAAATTTATTACAATACTAGACGTTATCTGATCACTAGCCATGCAGAAAAATATCGCTTTCAGGAAGAAGTGCGAAATGCTGGCGTATGGCTTATTCCAAAAATAGTAATTGGTGAGATTGATTTTAACATACAATGAAAGCTTTCACCTTGCTGGAAAAACTAGCTGTGGCCAAAAAGGAACATTTTTATCAGCCGCTTACACAGATATTTTAGATACTAAACGTAATCACATATTACCTACTTGTATAAAATATAGTACACTTAAGGCAACCTAAACATTTAATTACCAAGGATGGGTTTTTTTCTATGAGTCTTTATGAAAGCCATCCTTATAATTATTGCATTATTTCTAACAGGCTGCGGATTTCATTTATCAGGCAGCCTGCCTTTAGCACCTAATTTGCATAATCTTTATCTTGAAACAAACGATCCCTATGGACAATTAACCAAAAATTTAAAAATATATTTACGCGCCTCCGATGTTATTGTTGAACAAAAGCCTGAAGAAGCTAAACTAATTCTTGAAATCATAAGTGAAACCACATCTCAACAAATGATTGGAATAAGTGCCAAGCAAGATACTCGTGTTTATAACCTTATTTTGACAGTGATCTTTCAAGTAAAGAATTCACAAGGAAAAATTTTGGTACCTCCGCAAACGATGAGGCAAATAGGCAGTTTAACTATTCAATCAGATCAGATACTAGCTGGTTCTAATCAGGCTGATAATATTTATCAACAATTAAGAGTTCGTATCATATACGATATTATGAGCAGATTATCTTCCAAAGAAATTACTTCTTTACTCATAACGTAAATCCTATAATATTAATGTGATATTATATACCCATTACACCCCAAAATTCGATTTTTAACATCCCATCTGACATCGAATTTTAAATGTTCTTCAATCAAATCTTCTTCACAAATTCCGATTTAAGTTTCATCGCTCCAATTCCATCTATTTTACAATCGATATTATGATCACCTTCTGATACCAACCTAATATTTTTTACTTTCGTTCCTACTTTAACTACTTGTGACGAGCCTTTAATTTTTAAATCCTTAATAACAGTAATCGAGTCGCCGTCTTTAAGAATATTGCCATGCGCATCTTTAACAATGAAGCTATCATCCATGTTTTTCACTTCAATTTCCGTCGTCCATTCATTTGCACATTCTGGGCAAATAAACATGGAGCCATCTTGATAAGTATATTCCGAATTACATTTTGGACATGGGGGTAAATTATACATATGATGTATCCTATTTTTGTAAATGCAAATGCTGGATAACTTCGGGAAGTGATGCAAATACGCGGCCTCCCGCTATCCAGCGGTTCAGTTTTATTTTTTCCAATTTTTTATTCGCTTTGCTATTGGCTTCACAAATATAGACTTTTACGTTACGTTTATGGAATTCTTCAATAATTTCACGGAAAGTTTGCAATCCCGTCATGTCCATAAAGGGCACGTTTTTTAAACGAAAAACAATAATTTTAGGATCAGAATGGGTGATTGCAAATGCGTGTTCAATTTTTTCAGCTGCACCAAAAAAGAAAGGGCCTTGTATAGAATAAATAATTAAATCCTCTGGAATTTTTAAACCTTTTAATTCAGCATCCAGTTTTGCATGGCTCTCTTTTTCAATCGTTACAAACTGACTCATGCGGCGAATAAAAAACAACATCGCAAGAATGACGCCAATATTTACGGCAATGACTAAATTTGTAAATATCGTCAATAAAAATGTCATAAGTAAAATCACAATATCATAACGAGGCGCATTTTTTATCATATACATAAAGTGAGGCACATCACTCATATTGTATGCTACGACAAAAAGAATAGCTGCCAATGCGCATAATGGAATATTTTTTGCTAATGGAGAAAGAAATAATATGATGATAAGTAGAAAAACAGAATGGACAATGGCTGCAATTGGACTATTACCGCCATTGCGAATATTTGTTGCAGTTCTAGCAATGGCTCCAGTTGCTGCAAAACCGCCAAAAAGCGGTGTTAAAATATTTGCAAATCCTTGTCCCATTAACTCTTGATTAGAATGATGCCGCGTTTTTGCCATACCATCAGCTGCAGTAGCGGAGAGCAAAGATTCAATCGCGCATAACAAGGCAATCGTGAAAGCAGGGCCTATGAGATTCAATGTATGGTCAAAATCCATTAACGGCAAATGAAATGATGGCAATACCGAGGGAATTCCTCCAAATGTACTGCCGATGGTTGCAACTGTTTTAAATTGAAAATAGGACTGCAGAACAGTTACTACAATCATAGCCACCAAGGGGCCTGGGATATTTTTTAGAAATTTAGGTGTTAGCCATATTAAAAATAAACTTAAAACAGCCAATCCTGTTGTTGTATAATCAAGATGCGGCAATGCCTCAAATAATGCGATTAATTTAGTATGGAATTTTGCATCCAGTGGTAAATGAAGTGACAAACCAAAAAAATCTTTCCATTCACTGATAAAAATAATAACGCCTATGCCGCTTGTAAATCCAACAATGACAGGGTCTGGAATATATTTAATGACATTACCAAGCTTGATCATTCCCATAAAAAGTAAAATAAATCCTGCAAGCAATGTCGCGACCTGCAAACCTTCTATGCCATATTGCGCAGTAATACCTGCAAGGATCACAATAAATGCACCAGTCGGACCTGCAATCTGCACACGACTTCCGCCAAATATGCCTACAATAATTCCTGAGATAATCGCTGTATATAATCCTTGCTCTGGCGGTACACCAGATGCAATAGCAAATGCCATTGCCAAAGGCAATGCCACAACACCTACAATTAATCCAGCGATTAGATTGGAAAACCAATTTTTCGGTTTAAGTAATCCAGCTCGATAAGCATCAACAATTGCAATCATCTTCGATCTTAGTTACCTCATGTATTCAACCATTGGAATATTTTATATCATATTTTCTGTGAATCCGTTAACTGCTTTGCTTGATTCCAAAGCAGCATGAGTTCATCAAAATTGAGCCCATTTAAGGTCTTTAATCCTTTTGCATCCGCTAATTTTTTTATCATGTTAAATCGATGTTCAAATTTATTGACACTCTGAGAAAGTGTATCCTTTGGCTCAAATTGGCAAAATACACAAAGTGAAAAAACAGCATGTAATAAATCACCGATTTCTTCCTGTAATTTTTTCTGATCACCATCTTTTAAATGGACGTCAATTTCTGATATTTCACTCTGAATTTGCGCTACAATTTGATTCGATGTTTCCCATTTGAAACCAAATGCTGAGGCTTCATTTTCCAAATCATATAATTTTTTTAATACATCCATAATATTTCTTCTAAACAATAACAGGATCAACTAGCTCTAATGTCACGATGAACTAAATCAGCAAGATAACCTGTTGCGGCACCAGCTGCACCAAGCACAGCAGTTCTTGGCGCAAAAAGTCCCAATCCACCGCCGTATGGATGCGCACAATCTGCAAGTCCAGCAGCAATGCCAGCTCCAACTCCAAATAAGGCACCGCCCTTAGTCAATGGATATGATTTTTTGGGAGTATTATTTTTATAGGAAGGAAATTTCCAATCTATAGCTCGACCTAAAGCAGTACCAGGAATGGCACCTAATGTTGCAAAGAATAACGTCACCAAAGCTCTTTCCTTTGCAGGAGGATGCATTGGGCCAGCATGAGACACTATAAAACCTAGAGTAGCACCTATACCTGTTCCCAAAAATCCACCACCTCTGGTATAAGGATAGGTTCTTGGTATTATTGTATTATCCTTATTTTGGGCATTGTCTTTACTATTTGTATTTTCTGGCATAAAAACTCCTTTTTATAAAAAATGGATTGTAAGCATAGACGAGATCAAGTGCAAGATCACAATTCATCTTATATTTTTTATGACTTCCTTTGTTACTCCACTATCAAGCTGCGCTTGATTAAGAACTCCCAATGCTATAGCAGCTGCTATATGCCAGGCAACATGTAACCAAGGTCCTATCTTGTCACCATGCTTCCTAGTGAGAATAGTATCAATGACATTTATTGCAAGTGCAGCAGCTCCGGCAGCCATGACATCATTGCGATTTAATATTACATCCTGATTACAAATAGCTTTTCCTAAAACACAAGCAACTGCAATCATGTCAAGATCATGTAAGCGTTGCAATGGAGTTGCATGACTTAATGCTGAAAATGTAGCTGCTGCTAATGTTGCAAAATCTTTATAGTAACAACCTACAGCAACAAAACCTAAGTTGGAAAGCGTACACCAATATTCTGCTAAATAATTTGAATATTGATAATAGTTTTCTCGTCGACTCTTTTGTTTTGTGGGCATGCTGAAGAATTTATGAATATTTTCTGAAAGAGGTCGATTCCATAATGAAGAAATGTTCATTTCATCAATCATTGATAAAATAGATTTTGATTTCGATTTTATTTCATTAGATGTCGTGATATCACTAGGGTTAGTCATATTTTAACTCTTTTTCATTAGTTTTGATTAATAAATTTTAAAATAGCGTCCGTCACTTTTTTGGGTTGTTCAATAGGACTTGCATGGCCGCCCGGCACAACAACAAGTTGTGTAGAGTTGCCCATGCTTTTCTGAACTTGTTTTGCGCCTGATAATGGAGCAATCATATCTTCTTCACCCGCAATAATAAGCGTCGGGGTCTTGATTTTCTGTAACCATGATCGTGAATCAAAAGCTTTTAATGCACCTAACTGACGTTCATAGCCAATATAGGTTTGCGGATAAGGATTTTGTTCTGCTAATTTAATGAGATTTTTTAATTGATTAGGTTCTGAAAGAAACGCATTTGAATAAACCAGAGGCACAATAGATTGAACCCGATAAGAAAGAGGTAAATTCATGCGATGTAATTCACCGGTCAATTCAAATGCAATTTCGGGAATCTTAGTGAAATGATCAAATGTATTTATTAAAATAATTTTTTCAATTTGTTCTGGATACATTTTTCCTATTTGTTGAGCTATCGCACTACCCATGGATTGTCCGACAATGATGGGTTTTTTTAATCCCAATTGTTTACTTAACTCCATGACATCATTAGCCATCATCTCAATAGAATAAGGTATATTTGGGCTATCTGTCTGGCCTATTCCTCGATTATCCAGCAGTAATACTTCATGATCAATTTTCAATTGATTAAGAATACCTGACCAGAAGGTGTGATCACATGAAAATCCTGCAATGAGAACTATTGGAGCACTCTTTCCTTTTCCATGGTGTTCATAATAAATATTAATATCGTTAATTTTAAGTTTTTCAGCATGAACAATATTCGCAGTTTTTGAAAATACGTTCATTTAACCCTCCTTAGTTTAATAATACTGATATTATCGAAGAAAAAGTCCAAGCGCTATCATCTTACATGTTTTTTATCAATAACGTCTAGGATGAAGGTGCTTGACTCCGATCTTTACATCACTGCGCACCGCCTTGGCTTTGGATTATCAATCCCGCATAATTTTTCAGCATATCTTTCCTGATAATCAAGATAGGCTGTTAATGTTTTTTTAAATGTATTTAAATCATGTAGAGGAGCCCAAAGAGGCTGACGACCAACCTGCCAGCTACTAGGGCTTATAAAATGCCTCATTGCATCTCCTTTTATATTAAAACACCATGGTTCTTTAACATTGCCAGTCCATGGAAAAATCGTTGGCATATGACCATCGTTATACTCATGTATGCTCACAAGGTTTCTAAAAAGCATATAAAAATCATACGCATTCCCAGCTCCTTGCAAAGCACTATAAACTTTATTCCAAAAAAACTTTCGGAAGCGATCTGAATCTTCATGACCTTGTGTGCCAAAGTAAATACTGTGTATAGTGTCCATAGTCAAACAAGTCTCACAATGGTTACAAAATTGTTTGCTCTCGTCATAACAATCGGTGAGGATGTCGAGTAGAATACGAGTATCATAAACATATCCGCAGGTTATAATTTCTTTTCTGTTAATAAATTCTTCTCTGAATTCTATAAATCCCTGCGCGTCATATTCATCAGATTCAGTATAGTCACCGCCTTCAGTAATATACCTTGCGACAAATTGTTTAGCCGTTTCGAGTATATCTTTTTTTCTTTTTTCGTTTGCATCTTTAGCTTCTTTTGAAAATAAAACAGGATATAATCGTTCTGCTACTTGTTTCGGAGTAAGCCGTGCTGCTGTTGCTAAGGTAGCGACTGCTCCAAAATTATTTGTCATAGCTGCAATCTGAATAACCGACGCATTTATCTGCCTGTCATGCCGATCAGCAACTTGTAACGGCACATCAATCAATTCTGGGCGAGTATTGATTAAATTAATTAAACTATCTCTAATCACGCCGTATTTTGCCAGATCGTCCACTCCATGGTCTTTAACCAAAAGATAATTAACGCGTAGGGAATATTTAGCAAAGAATGTTAGGTTTGTTGGGTAATAATGAAAGGTATCTTCTGCGCGATGATCCGTATAAGCCAGACATATATTTTGAATCTCTTGCGGCAACTGATCTATCCCTGGAATAGCAGGTTTATCATCATATATTGCAAGATGCTCAGGACAAGCAAGAGTAATTGAGTTACTTGGCAAAATATCAGGGGTTGAAGTTTTTTCCTCAAAATTTTGATCAAGATCTTCATCTTGTTCATGACTTTTTGCATCTGGCGTTTCAACCCCCGTGTTTAATCTTTTTGAAGGTACGTCATGCATTTGCTCTGCAAGAAATTGGGCACGAGTACGCTTTATAGACTCATTTGCATTTCTATATTTTATCCTAGCTTTAATAGTATTTGGTACAGTAATGTTGGCATACATTAACGCCTGGTTTACGACCCGAAGATAATTGGCATCTTTTTTTGATAATAAACCTTTAGCATTTGCCATGTGTGTAATAGGAACTTCTTTAATTTCTTGATTGCTATCTCTAACCCAAGCACCATTTTGCAAGATGCAAGCAATGTAGCTACCATCATTTAAATTTGGATATATGATTACTGCATTAAATTTATTGCCCGCTAGCGACTGAAGTGCGCTATATGCTTGATTTGTAGCGGCGGCCTTGCTTTCTGCTGCATAAAGAAGATATTCTCTATTGGCATCTACTTCATTTAACGTTAAGTTAATGAGAGCAACCCGATTGTTTTCTGTTACTAACCCTCTGCTGTATACATTGAAATTTGTGTTTATATGCTGGCTATGCATTATGTTTAGATCATCTATGTCTTGTCCAATAGCATGCACTATGTATGATCTTAACCCCGTGCTACTGCAACTACTGTCATTTAAATCAGGCTTAAATAGTAAAGATACTTCTATGATGGACTGATCTCTTTCCCTAACCCAGTCACTATTTTGTCTAACAACCGCTTTATATACGCATGATCCTTCGCCTATACCACTATTATTGTCATTTGGCTGAGGAAGTAATATCACGACATTGTTGACTGAAATGCGTTGACGCTTAAGAGAAACTAAAGCTGATTCTTTAGATTCATCTTCCTGAGCTACATAAAGCTGAAAAGTTTGATTGGTTGTATTCTGACCGCTATGCATAGGTTACCTCGTTTTGGTTCTGTATAACTGGTTGATTATTATACATGATTAGCCAAATAATGTGCAAAAATTTTTTTTGATGTTTTTCAAAGGGTTAAGGACTCAGGGGGTCAGGCTTGCGTAGTTGCGTTCAGAATAAATTTTTTTTTTTAATAAGCGCCCCAGCAAAAACGACACCCCCACCCCCCACACGCTTATTTATATGCCCCCCAATAAAAAAATAAAAAA
>CAYVRW010000055.1:14174-15734 GCA_964453575.1 uncultured Coxiellaceae bacterium
TTTTTTAATATTTTTTTCCGTCTGGGGGGTTGTGGGTTTGTTTTTTTTTTAAATATTATTTTTTTTTATTACACCCCCCTCCAAGCAACTACGCAAGCCTGACCCCCATCTCTCTTATTTAGAGCAACCCTTATAAAAATAATGATCACTCTTTATTGATAAATTACTTCAATAATAACCAGCACTCAGTTAACAATTCCGTTTCTGCAACTTCATGTTCAAAATTGTAATAACAAAAAATGCAAGGTAAATCAGCCAATTCTTCACCTGAATTGGGTAACCAGTTGCGATACAAAGGGTACACCGTATCACCGATGTTTTCACGTGATCCTTTGTGTGTTGCCACTGCATATCGACCCGCAGGCAAACGCTTTTCAATTACCTCGCCTTTTAAAGTTAATTGCTCAGGTATCGTAATAGCAAGATCAAAACGAAAATCTGCGGCCGGTGTTAACTTAGGATCACTATAAGCAAATCCAAAGGCTTCGCCTGCTTTGGGCTTAAGATTCATAGGCTGTGATTTTGCCCAGTTAATTAATTTATTAACGCTATCGCCCAAAAATTTTGGATCACCGTGATGCTCTAATACAGCCAAGCGTCTGGCATTTATATTTTTAATTGTTACATTCATTGTCATATCCCCGTGTAATGGCAATTGATAAGGCGGCTTTTCCCATGCTTGCCAACTTGATTTTTGTCTAAATTCACTGGGGCTAATGCCGCAAGTTTGTTTAAACACACGCGAAAAAGCTTCATGTGATTCAAATCCTGCATCAACTGCAATATTAATAATAGATTGATCTTTATTAATAATTAGCTGATGCGCGGCTCGTTTTAGCCGTAACCAGCGAATATATTGTTGTAAAGACAATCCGGTATAAGCCGTAAATAAACGATGAAAATGATATTTTGAAAAACAAGCCATATCACTCAATTGATCTAAGGTAAGATCTTCGTCAAGATGCTTGCCGATAAACTCGATCACCTTATTTAATTGCTTTTGATAGTTCATGTTAATCTCTCATCATTTCAGTGTTTAATTTACGTTACTGAGGATACTGTTTTTAGGATAACGTTATTTGATCATTCTTGCTAAGATTTTGGCGGGGTTAATGGGGGTTAAAATAAAGGGGTCTGACCCCTTTATTTTTTCCAATCAGTCTAACATTTCCAGCCTTGGCTCACCCATCAATTTGAAATATCGATAAATATTATATTGCGTCATTTAAGATTAATTTAATATACAACCCATGGGTATGAATTAAAATAACGCAAATTTTGATAATTACAAAACTGAGGTGAATTTATGTTTGGAAAAGCCATGCCAACTGAAGCGGAAAATAAAGAGTGGTTAACCCTTTTAAATCAATTTAAATTGCCTATAAACGGCGACATTAATTGCGTGGCCATTTCTGAGGTAGCAAATCTTATTCTCATTGGATGTAGGGAAGGTATTTTGGTTTTGAATAAGGACACGCTTACCCTTGCTAAAACACTGAAAACCAGATCTTATTTTATACCTCTATCATTAACATTTTCAGAAGATGGGAAGCACTTTAT
>CAYVRW010000056.1:0-15647 GCA_964453575.1 uncultured Coxiellaceae bacterium
ACAATTCTAGAAATTTAAGAGTTAGGCGTTTTGTTTCCAAGGCTATTTTCATTGGGATTACTCAAGGGTAAAAGCTGTGAGCTTAGTGTTAATAATATTTTTTCTTAATTGGTTATCTGTATCATTCATTTTATATCTCAAATTTATTTACCGCATTCATATATAACCAATTCATCGTGATTATCAGGTTTTTTGTTACGATCAAAGGGTTTAATCATTTTAACATTTGTAAATCCTACCTCTTTCAGAATAGAAGATAATTGAAGAGGATCATGTAATCGTACTTGAAAATTTTCTATTTCAGTTTTGGTAATGTTATTACCGTCAATTAAATCATATCGACATAGTATTGTTCCCACATTATCTTTTAGAGGTAAGTCAAGTGTATTTAAGAGTATCATTTTTCCATCTTTACGCTTCTGAACAGCACCTTTCCATATTCCTAATTGTTCAGGAATCGCTAGTAATGTTTCTGCTTCAAAAACTAAAGTCCCGCCTGGTTGCAAGGCATCATACATTTTTGACAGACATTTTTTGACCTGTTCTGGATCGATAATTAAGCCAAATGAACCACTCGGGATGAAGATCAGATCATATTTGTTCTGTTGATCCATATCTTCAACCAGTCCATGCCAAATATTTGGATTTAAATTTTTAGGACTACATTTTTCACGCAAGCGATTTAACATAAATATACTCGCATCAAAACCCTCTATAGGTAATCCGAGCTCTAACATAGGTATAAAAAACCGCCCTGTTCCACACATCGGTTCCAAAATAGGCCCTTTAGCTTGTTTTGCATAGTCAAGATAAAACTGCAAAGCTTCCATAGGGGCTTCAGGTTTATCGATGTCATAATATTCTGTACAAAGATTTAGATAAGTATTTATAGGTTGTGTTGTATTCATTTTATTTCCACCAGTTTCATAATTTATATCTCATAAATTACCATTATAATTCAATATAATAGGCAATAAATACCAATCCACCTATCAATATATATAATAACCACGTAGTTTTACGTCTAGCACCTACAAAAATGTCCATTTATAATACAGATCTATTATGTTTTTTATTTGCTAAAAAGGTACGAATTATTAACAATAGAGTAGAGCTACGGGGTATTCCAATGAACACATGTAAACGAATATTTATTATAGGGCATCCAGGTGCAGGTAAAGCAGTACTTGCAAAAGCTATTGCTGAGAGGCTTGGTTGGCAATATGTTAATGGAGACTTAGGATTAGAGTTTAATGTGGGACGGATGTTACCTCAGATTGTTGGCGAACATGGTGTAAAATCATTTCATGATTGCCAGTTTGAAATATTGCATTCTCTCAAAACCAAGGAAAATATCGTAGTCACCACCGATGCGAGTATTGTTAGCGATGCAAGGAACCGAGAATTACTTTCAGAAGAATTTACCGTTTATTTAAAGGTTAGCATTCCGCTGCAATTAGAACGTATTTCACGTAATCCACCACCATTGCTATTAATAAATGATAGTGAGACTTTTTTAAATGAACTTCATAATAATCGTGATGCTTTATATGAAAAGGTAGCTAGTTTAATTGTTGACGGTGATGATAGCGATCTAGATCATCATGTAGCATTGGTAATGAAATATTTACCAGAATCACAAGTCGTACCTGATCAAATGGTTCTTGATGAGAAAGATATTATATTTTTTCATAAAACTGAGCGTACACCAGTACATTTATCCTCTCAACAAGCAATGTGTATGAAGTTACTTGCTCAAGGTAGAAGCTCGAAAGATATTGCACGTGATATGAATATTTCATATAGAACAGTTGAAGGTCATATTGCAAAAGCAATGGAGCAATTGGGTTGTACTTCGAGCAAAGAGCTGATTGCTTTATATTATGATCAGCCTTAATAAGCAAATAATTTGAATCAAAAACATAACGAATTTTGACAGTTGCTAAAATAAAAGAACTTCATTGGGAGACTACGATATGGCTAAACCTAAACGCATTATTATTGTTGGACATATGGGCGCTGGAAAATCTAAAGAAATAAATAGCAACACCCCGAGGTAAAGGTGCATAACTTGATTGATTATTATCAACAACATCTCAATTTACAAGATGCAACTTTTCATAAGATTGAGCATGAAGATGCTATTGTAGCAACTGTTTATAATGTCACATTATTAGATGGCCGGCAATATATTTTAAAAATTTGCCATCGCTCACATGATTTTTTATGTGAAGCGTATTATTTAAGTTATTTTAAAAATATCATACCAGTACCACAGATTATCGAATTGATTGAACCTACGACTGATATTCCTGGAGCCATTTTAATGGAATGTCTACAAGGGGAGCTATTAAAAAAATCTATGCTTACTGACACGTTAGCTTATGAAATAGGATCATTATTAGGAAAAATACATAATAATAAAGTTGCAGGTTACGGTGATCTAACAAACCCATCGCCACTTAGCAATGATCCAACTTCTTATTTTACTTTTAAATTTGAAGAGGGCATTTCAGAATGCAGCGATCATCTACCAAAACAAATACTCAATCAATGCCAAGATTATTTTAGCCGCAATATTCATTTATTACGTTCGACCGATGGGCCTTGTATGACGCATAGGGATTTTCGACCAGGCAATATACTTATCCATGAAGGTAAGATTCAAGGAATCATCGATTGGTCATCCGCGCGAGGTAGTTTTTCGGAAGAAGATATTTGCTCCTTGGAGTTAGGAGACTGGTCTGATGATATCAATATAAAAAAAACCTTTCTTGAAGGATATGCTAGCATTCGTCCTCTTCCTAATTACCTTGATGTAATGCCTATTTTATTGCTAAGTAAAGCTATTGCTACCATTGGTTTCACAGTAAAAAGTCATACATGGGATAATAAGAACAAAGAATTATATCAGCGACATATTCACTTACTTGAAGGTCTTTTGAAATAGAAAGAACAACCATATCCAGCTAAATCTTTAACTGCTGGTTTTCCTGTTGCTGTCCAGGAAGTTTCTAGCTTTATGGCCTAGGCAAGTAACTCACAACCTGTTCTGAAATAGGTTTGCTAGAAAAATAATTTTCTAAAAGAGACAATAACATTCTTGAATATTCTTCTCTTTGTTTTATCATGCTTGCCAGCAATCGCTCATCTGCTCGTGAATCGAGTCTCGGTCCAACCCGTGATTCCAGGATTTCACATGGCATAGGTTCCACTGTACCGTTACCCACCGGGTTCATCCATACATGAATGCCAGCAATAACAAGATCGTCACGTGCATTTTTAACCAAACCTTCTACTGTTTGTACGTTAGGCCAATCAGATGATAGATAAGGAGAAAACTGTGGATCTGGGCATGGGCCCCGTTCACATGCATTAGGCTCTGGGCTTACGTTTCCTTCAATAATAAGGGCACATTCATAGGTGATATTCGTTTCCTTATCATTCCATAATACCCAAAGGCAGTTACAAGGCAAGTCTTGAAATAATTTCCACATCTGAAAAGAAGGTGATACATATATCCCATGTTTTGCGTTAGTAAGACGATTCATGGGTGGTGGATCAGAATCAAAATCACCATTTAGAATGGAGGCCAAACATTGCCAATTAGCAGTGATATGGTAAACGTTATGTCCTTTTTCAAATAAATGATTTTTATGAGCAGGGGCTTTAACTCCAAAACGATAAGTATTCGTCGGTGGAGCATATGGCTGAGTGCTTTTGTTGGGAGGCCCTCCACAAGGATTGCGTGCTTCTCTGTAGATACGGTCTCTTTCTGGAGCATCAATAGTGTATGCATCGGGTTTCGTATTATCTAACTTTCCTTCTTTTTGCAGTTTTATGCGAGCAGCTGCAATATTCGGATCCATGACTTGTTGTTTAAATCGATGAGCGCGTTTATATTCCATAAGATTAGTAAAATGTTCCGATGATGGCGATTCATAGTTAGCCGTGGGTAGGCTCATCAAAATCTTAAGGCTTGTGGACTGAGTTGCTTGAGGTTTCTTCTCCTCCTGTTTTTCCTTAGTGAGCGCGTCTAATTCTCTTTGCACTCTCAAAATTTCAGATTGAGCTGATACTTTTGCTGTCTCTTCTTGTTTCAATTTTGTCTGAAGATTAGCTGTTATTGCCTCTACTTGTGATGACAGGCTAATATATCTAACTTTTAGTGCCTGGAGTTCGTCTTGCGGCATCTCTTTTTTGCTATCAGATTGAGTAATTGGCGATAGTACAGGTTGAAGAAGATTTTCTAAAATCAAAGAATCTAGCATTTTCGATATCTCTTCTGCTGCAGCATCGCTATTCGTTAATGGCTTACCGTTCATATAGAGCACATGCTTTTTGTCTCTCTGTTTATAAACCAATTGTGCCTTAGGATGCGCTTCTTTTAAGTATTTATTATAAATATCATAACGCTCGGTTTTTTCGCCTTCATCTCTTTGTTCTAAAAAAATTGTTCTCAGTTCTTCTAAAACATTCTGTATTTTTTCCGGTTCTATCTTTTTGTCTTCGGTATTTGGTGTTAGGCTCTGAATGTTTTTAGGACTGGAGAATTGTTTTGAATGTTTTTCCTCTTTATTCGGAGCATGTTCTCTACCCGCATCTGCCTCAGCATTCAATAAAGCAGTGACCACTTCTTTCTCCCCAATACCATCGGGAGTATCCATCGTGGTTGCGCTTGCTTTGTTGAGTGCACGGAACGCTTCTGCATGGCCGAACATAGCTGCGACACACAGAGGTGTAATGCCCTGAATATTAGGAGTATCAATCGTCGTTGCGCCTGCAGTTTTGAGTGCAGTTATTGTTTCTGTATGTCCACACCCAGCAGCAACAAAAATGGGGGTTCTCCCTTGATTGTCAGATAAGTCCATCGATCCACCCGCAGCCTTTAATAGAGGTATGGCATCGGCATATCCCAGTGCGGCTGCCATATAAACGGGTGTTCTACCCCATTCATCTTTCTGATTAATATTTTCTGCGGCTCCGTTTTTAATTAACGCCGGCATGCTAGCAATATTCCCATAAGCTGCCGCCCAATATAAAGGACTTCCAGAATATTCCTTATCGACACTTGGATAGATTTTTGATGGTACGAGGATTGAATTCTTAGCTTCAGCTTCAGACAAAGTGTCTCTAGCTCCAGCTTTTAATAAAGCGACAATGGCTTCTACCTGCATGTTTTCCATAGCAGCCTGAATAGGCCTTGCACCATTTGAACATGGTTGGTCTACATCTGCTTTCGCTTTAATGAGAGCATTGATGCAATTGACACGGCCATCCGCTGCAGCTTGGTAGAGAGAGGTAGCTTGTTCATTCATGTGACACAAAAATTGAGTGCGACATTGAATAGCCTTGGGGTCATTGGGTTGGAGTCGAAGTGCTTCATCGTAATAAATTAAAGCGGCTTTTAGATTTGGTTTATCTCTCTCTAACTCTAGCGCTGCATATGCCAAACACGTTTCAGAAAAATCCTTTTTCATGGAGTCTGTAAATTTTTTTTCTTCATTGTTCCTTGCTTGCTCAGCATCGCTTTGTGCATAGTCGTGACCTATGATCCTATAAAGTATCGCCTGGTAATGATAAATATAAATAGGTGTATCATGAGTAGAGCTCAACCAAAGAGCGTCATCGAAGTCATTTAATGCTTCTCTATGATTTCCTAATGCGCATTGAGCAATTCCTCTATTTGCCAAAACTTTACTAAGATCGGTGTCAGAAGCAGACTCAATGGGGTTGCTGCTTTCAAGTGTTACGATTTTGGTTTGCTCGCCGTTATTGATTTCTTGTTTTTCCTCCTTTTCGTGTTGTCTTGCTGGTTGGACATCACACTCTGCGTTCTCATTTAGAGTCAAGATGCGATAAAGCTTTGCTCTCTCTTTGAGAATTTCTGGATCATTCGGACGAAGCCTAAGAGCTTGATCAAAATCTTCTAATGCATATTCATTATTGCCTAAAAAACTATGAGCCAATCCCCTATTTGCAAAAGCTGAATAGAGATAGTCACCGTTTGGGTTTAAACGAATAACAGAGTTAAAGTCCTCGATTGCGTCAGTGTAATCTCCTCGGAGAATTTTAGATCTGTCTGTGCTAAGATATGAAAGGACCGCTTCATTATTCATATTGATGATTTGAGTGCGAAAATGAACTGCATCTGGATGATTGGGTTGAAGACGAATCGCTTCATCACAATAAATCAATGCAGCTTTAAGGTTTCCATTTTCTTTCTTCATTTCTCTTGTGGCACAATCAAGATATTCTTTAGATGCAAACATTATATATGATGGGTCATCTTGTTTTTCGAGTCCGAGCGATTTTGCTTTTTGTTCGTCAGCATTCGCTTTTTCAACTTCACCTGTGATTCGATAAAGTATTGCCCGACCTTCAAGAGCACATACATGAGCGGATAGACTATAATCTAAATCAAGAGTCTCATTTAAATCAAGAGCCGTATTATAATCAGCTAACGCATCTTTATGATTCCCTAATACAAGTTTAGCCCAAGCGCGATCTATATAGGCATAAAGATTATGAGGGTTGATGCGAATGATAGCATCACAGTCTTCTATTGCGCTTTTATAATTTCCCAGTCTACATTTAGCAATGCTTTGGGCAAGAAAAATTTCTTCATTATTAGGTTTTAAACGAAGAGCCTCGGTAAAATCAACGATCGCGCCTGCGTTATCTCCCGAATCAAGTTTATCATAGCCGCTGTTTTTAAATAATTCCGCATCAGAAGGAGTCTCAATGGGGGCGCTGCTTTCAAGTGTTAAGATTTGAGCTGGTTCTCTATCGGCTTCTTGTTTTTGTTCTTTCTTCAATATTTTCATAACGATATTTTTCAATTGAATAGCCGGAGGATATTCCTTAAGGCTCAGGGACTTCTCACATGCCTCGAGGCATTCATGATACTGATTTAATGAAAAAAGACCATTGGCGTATAATCTCCAAGCATCATAATTATCAGGTGCAACCTCAACGAGCTTTTTAAACGCTACTTGAGCTTCTTCTTTTCTATTTAAACATAATATTGCATAGGCTCGATAATAATAAGCGTGATAATAATTACAAGCATTTAACTTAAGAGATTTATCTACAATATCATTTTCTTTTATTTGTAAAAAATCATCAAAGATGGCTAATGCTTCATTAAATTTTTTCTGTTTATAAAGCTCAAGACCCTCTTGATATTTATTTTGCAATTCTGTTGCTGTTATGGATCGTTGCATGATGATTGCCTCATTTAGGGGAATAATTTTAACTATGAGTAGATGTTTTTATATAGGGGCATAATTCCCCTGTTCGGCCTGTATAAAAATATATCAATACGGCGATTTAAGTAAGATTTCTGATTAAATAATAATCAAATTGTGGGCTTTAATAATTCTTTAATATTGTTGCTGTATAATAACGATTATTAATATAGCTTAGAATTTACACTTGACTTTTTATGAGTAATCTTCACTTTTGCAAACAGTTAAATTCCTCAATCATACCTCATCACCTTGATAAATTTAGGGAGAGCACAACCGCCCATGTTTATTGGAAAGATAAAAAAGGTATTTATTTAGATGTGAATGATGTTTATCTAGCTACAAATGATTTGAAATCAAACGATATCATTGGTGCGCGAGATTTTGATTTTTCATTTGGCGAAGAGCATGCGCTTTTATTAAGGAGAAATGATCAGGAAGTCATATATAAAGGCCAACCCAAAACAGCTCTTGAGTCTGTTAAAGTAAAAGACGTGGTATATTATTATCTTAGCCATAAATCACCACTGCGTACTAAAGACGGAAAAATTATTGGAATCGTTGGCGTATCATTTCCTATGAATCAGGAAAATGAAATCTTCACTGCTTTACATGAAATGCATACCATAGCCAATATTACTGCAATCAATACATTTGAATTTAGTTCACCATCTTTAACTCAGCGACAATTCGATTGTATTTATTACCTAGTTAAAGGCAAGACTATGAAGGAAACTGCTAAAATATTAGGATTATCTCCAAAAACCATCGAACATTATTTAGATGCTGTAAAAGCCAAGCTCAACTGCTACACGCGATCGGAGTTAATTGAAAAAGCGCTGCAGTTATCTGAAATTAAAGAAAAATTAAGCATTGTAAATATTGAAACGGCTCGATAACAATATTACATTGTTAAAATATAACTAATTAAACTTGCACGCGTAGAACAATCTAATTTAATTTTAATCGTATCAATATAATGCTCGACTGTTTTTGGTGAAAGTCCTAATTTTTTACCAATCTCCTTATTCGTAAGTCCCGCAACAACGTAATAAAGACACGCTAATTGACGATTTGATAATAATTCAGCGAGTTCGACTTTGGATAGAAATATAAAATTCAGCATAGGATAATTAGGGTCATAAAATAATGATTCTTGCTGCTCAATCACTACACCGAAAGAAATTACACCTAATACTTCATTTTGTTTAGAAAATAAAGGTGTTTTATGGTTTAAAGCTATATATTTTTTATTGTTTGCTAGTGTAAATACTTGAGTAAAAAAATGGGTTTTACGGCTTTTCATTACAAACTCATCTATTATTCTAAAGCCCTTTGCTTCATTCGCAACTAAAAATGTCATATCAAAATCAGTTTTACCTAAAAGATCTGAGCTTGTATTTAAACCCGCATCTTGCCACACTCGATCATTACTCCGGAGGTATTTACCATTCAAATCTTTGCAATGAATATGGATTGGCATTGATTCAAATATATCAAGAGATGTATCACAAATGGCGTCGACATCAGTCATTCCTGCAATCTTTTGAAAAATGGGTAGCATTTAAAAACCTCTAAAATCTCTATTTAAATGGAGATATGAAACTTTATCTCCATGGAGTTGATTCGTTTCGTAGCATAAACCACGTAAATTTAGATCATAAATTGTAGTTTATCTTACGTAATGATTATTAAGAGAACATTAAATTGATGTCACATTGAAACGGAATCGTTTAATTTGAGTAAAATATACCCATATCCTTTAGTGCAGGCAATTAGGGTGTTTAAAATAAAGTCAATTACTGTTAATTTTTTCTTGTAGCTTGCTGCAAATGGTATATCGATCTTTTATATGTAATTTATCAAATTCTATCTTGTTGTTAAAAAAATTATTAAGAGTCTTGGACCTAGACATAGCAAAAAGCATTTCAGGCTCATTACAATCAAACTTTTCAAATAAGGCATCTATTGCCAATGAATCTAAAACTACAAATTGTTCATGTTTATTTGTGAAATAATTTAAAATAGTTGTCGGTAATGTAGCTGCTTTTTCTTCAACTAATTTAGCAGTTTTTTTCGCAGAGGCTGTAATCTCATCCAATTTGTAAATGCCGAAAGGATCTTGTCCATTTGCTTCTCTTATCTTATTAATTAATGCTACTTTATTTTTTAATTCATCCAGATTTAAATTCATTTTATATAAGGCAATGGTTTTTACATAACATAAATTCCAATCAGCGTTTCTATGAGACACATAATGTTGAGATAATTCAAATTCTTCTAGGGAAATAATATTATGCGTCTCGCTTTTTATCATACTTCCAAGGCTTTGTACGATAGTATTTTTGCACTTTTGAAGTGGTAAATTATCTCCAATAGAAGCTTGTAATTGTATTGCACCATTTGCATTTTTATCCGTGTTTAATCCTGGTATACCTAATACAAAATATCCACACTCTGGTATCTTAAAAATGGTGATGATGCCATGGCAAAGATCGACTTCTACCTCTTCTGGTTTTCCTTGATAATCTAAAATAACTTCATTTTGATCTATGGTTGGTTTATCTTTCGATAAGCCATTTAAGACTTTAACACAGTTGAATTCAGTTTTTGTGAGAGCGCTAAGCATTACATCCTCTTTCTTACAATATTAGTTATAAAACGATCATGATAATAATCTATACGAACGTACTGTTAATTATATAAAAATTATACACCAGATCAAGTATTATGCATAGGGGGTAAATCCCGAAAAGGAGATTAATTTGATACAATATCAAATACATTTGAATCGGTAGGAAATATAACATGTTTCAGACTAAAAAATCCCATCACGTAAATCCGTTGCGCCACAAAGTAGATTTTAAAATGGATGATGCATTACATATTAATGTGACCACTGAACGCCTAATTATTAGTTCAATGACGTCAGAGGATGAAAAAGACTGCATCAAATTGCTAGGTGATGCTGAAGTAATGAAAAAATTTAACACCGGCATTCCTTATGATGAAGCAAAAACAAAAGAGCGTATAGCAACATGGAGCGCTCGCTGGAAAAGACACGATCCATTTAACTTCTATACTATTCGTGATAAAAACTCGAATGAATTCATGGGAATGATAGGGATTGGATATTCGATTCCGGGCGAATCCGAATTATCTTATGCGATTCACAAAGAATTTTGGGGGCAAAAATTCGGTACTGAAGCAGCCGATGCTATGGTTCACACGCTTATTCCAAGATTAATGTTACGCGGTTATCATCTGTTACATGATCCTTTAAAAAAACTTATAGCGACAGCTCGTGTAGATAATCCTGCATCGCAAAAAATATTGCATCATGTGGGTTTTCAAATGGAAAATGAGGTTTATAAATACGATGCATTGCGTTTTTCATTTGGTCTACCTGCAAAGCAAGTGAGAAATGAATACCATCATTTTTTTATGCAGCGGGATAAAAAATTGCGTCGTCACGAACATGATGAAATCATAAGTACAGACGTTGATGTCACTGATGACGCTATGGCTGATAGTTCTTTTGGCCAGCAGTCCTATACGGCTCATTCAATTATCTCGCGGCTACGAAAATAGAAAACTTTTGCCATTACATTCTTTCAATAAATCCTGAAATGGATGCACTGATGAATTTGTGCCGCTATGCTCAAACCGAGAAATTAAAGCAATTAAATAATCGGCTGAAGCAGAAACAACTTCATATTCTTGTGGTGTAAATGAACGCCCACGATAGGTTTCGTATTCTGCAACAAAGGCTCTTCCTTCCTCCGGAGTGGGTGTAACCTTATTCCCAGATTCCCAATCTGCCGTAAATTGTGCAGCAGCTCGGCCTACCATCTCTGGTTCAGACATGGATCCTAAGGAATCCCAGTCAAAAACGCCAACCAGTTTTTTATCTTTAAAAATAGTATTTTTTACATCCCAATCACAATGAGCAAGTTGGTGCGGAAAGTTATAATTATTGATAATTTTTCTCGCTTGTTTTGCATGATTTGTTATCCAACCTGCGCCGCGACTCGTTTTCTTAATATCAAACATAACATTGTGAGGAACCGGCCAAAGTTTGCCTTGCATGGATTCTTGCATAAATGTTTTGATAGGTTTGAACTGATGCTTCTTTACAATATCGGTAAATTTAGCAAGATATTTTGCAAGCTCTGCTCGAATTGAAGGATTATGCGAATTTTCTTTTTCACCATCAATAAAATTATACAATCCAGCATGGGTATTATGAAAAGTAAAAATGGGGCTAATAGGGCAGGGTGCGGGATAATGTTCATTAACAAAAATTTGCTGTATGCGATTCATTTCATCTAAATAAATACGAGAATTTTTTCTATTATAAATTTTTAATATGACCTTTTGTCCGGATGTTAATAAAAATCCAAAAACAGCACCTATGCAGGGGGCTAAGAAAAGAATTTTTTCAATATCATCTCTTAGAAAAGGCGATACTGTTTGATTGATGAATTCTGACATTTTATGAGAATCAGTTGTGCCTAAAATATCATGGACAATATTTCGAATGTCGATATCATCTGCTAAATAAGGCGTTAAAAATTCATGAAATATTTCTTTCATAGTTAGTCTTTCCATGTAATTTTATATAAATTTTTTAAAAACAATTTTATTTTCATTATCATTTTGATTAGGTGATCGGATAAGTTGGATGCCTACATATCCTTGATCAGTAAGATCCTTCATTTTTTCATATTCCGTACAAATGACTTCGCGACTATCAGTGGCTGTGCCAGGTTCCTTAGACAGCAAATTTTTTTCCATGATGAAACGATAGCTATCAGGATATTCAGCCCCAAAATGAGAAGCGAGAGCACATTGAATAATTTGATATCCGTCTTTCAAATAGGCACTCACTGCTCTTCCATTGAGAGGGATAACAATAAGCCTACATGAGTTTAATGTATGTTCTTTTGCTTTTTCATCTGCTAAACGTAAAATCCATTGAATAAGACCCATGCCTTGAAAATTTGGTTTAATGGCAAGACCTGAAATATAGAGATGACTGGGTTTTAGCTCAAACCAATAATAGCCCGCCACATTATTATCTACAAATATCCAATTCAATGCGTCTTTTCTCGATAGGGCTTGATCGAGGTCGTGTAGAGTTAAGGAAGGAGGTAAATGTTCTTTAGAAATACCTAGCTCAGTCAACGCATTCATTAAATATTGATTATCAAAATCAATAACATCGTTAAGTTCATTTTTAGATACGGATTTTGATACAAATTGCATGCTAACTCCAGTTGTTCATTACGCTTTCCAAGGCTATAATATTTAAAGTTCTTTTACACAAGAAATTAAGGTTTTAAGTTCGTTTAATGAAGCATCTGGCTTTAATGCTTCATCAAATGCCATATACGTTTTCGAATCATTGTTCTTTAACCACTGAAAACTTTCTTTAGGGCCTAGATACCATAAATCACGTAATTTAAAATAACATTCAAGTAAATCATATAGAAGCCAATGTCTACGAAAATGACCTTCAATGTCTTGTTGTTTTGCACGATCAAACATTTTCATGACCCATGTATTGATTTCATGTTTTTCCCAAGCAGGAGTATTTGATGGTCCATCTCGAAATAATGATTTTACTTTATTAAGAAGGTCATCGCCTATATTATTTTTTTGGCATAAAACTATACCATCTTTAATACGGATTAATGAAGTATCAACATGTTGGGAAATGCTTTCCGGATAAATAAAAATATCCAAATAAAAACCTTCTATATAACGACAATCACGTTCCATCTCACCTTTTTCACGTAATGCAATAATATCATAATCGCTTGTATCAGTAGCTTCACTACGAGCACGAGAGCCATATAAAATAATGGTGTGACATTGATAATGTTTAATAAGATCATCCACTATGATATTTAATATTGGATCATTGTTTTGTGGTTTCATATATTATTCGCTTGTCTAAAAGTATTAAATCTAAAAACATTTCGCAAGTAATTATCTACTTTAATAGTATATTCATCAACATCACTCGTATATTTATTAATAACTGACCGCCAAAATCGATATGCGCCTTCATTGCCAGGTATGACCGTGATTTCCCATGTGCCTTGATAGCGATCGAAGCATTGATAAGCAACATATTTACCTATTCCTTTATGGGTGAATTTTCGTAAAATAAAAAACTGTGCTATGTTATAATCAACAGTACTGTCAGTTCCGTTTTTATCAATAATAACAAAGCCCGCTATTTCATCCTGATAATAAATAAAGTAGGGGATTGCATTGCGGTCTTCCCAATATTTTTTGAAATTGATACCCGAATCATATAATCCATCATCCCCAATTTCCCAACCTTTCTCATGTCCGAAATATTCAGTAATATCGTAGATATAAAAACGTGACATGTTTTGCATAATAGGCATTTGTTCTATGGTTGCAGGTACAAGCTTAATCTTGTCATAATCTATCATATCTTTCATTTTTTTTCACCTAGGGATTGAGCAAAGCGAAGCATATAACCATCAGGATCCAAAACTATAAATTGTCGATTACCAATCTCGACATCATTAGCGCGATACCATTGTTCTTCGATAGGCAAGAAAATGTTAGCTCCAGCCTTTTGAACACGATCGTACAGCTCATCCACTTTATTTGTCATTATTTGCAGATTTATTCCTCTTCCGAACGGCGTTTCCATTGGGCCCGTTATCCATGTTCTTTTATGATTGTTTATTTCATCAAGCATGATTCTTGAACCTTCAAGTTCAAGCATAGCGAATCCTGCTTCTTCACGTTGATACTGAATATTGAAGCCAAGAATTGTAGTATAAAAAAGTAAACTTTTATTGATATTGGTGCAACAAAGCTCTGGTATTAGTGATGTCATATGACTTGGCCTTATTTTTCAACTATAATTCTATCATTCGATTTGATCATTTCAAAAGGAAATTTAATGAAAAATACAAGCATATTTCCACCCATTTCTTCATTTGAAGAATATGAAAAACTCAAAGCTAACATCGAAATATTTGAACATGCAGCAAAGGAAATCATTCATCGACATCAGCTACCCGTTGAATTATCGCTTACCCTTTTTTCTGACGGTACTAACATCGTATTCGCACATGGAAATCAAAGAGTCATTAAAATATTTCCACCGTTTCATTACGACCAATTTAAAGCTGAATTATTAGTATTAAAACACATACAGGAAAAATTATCAGTATTAACGCCTATCGTTGAATGTGATGGAGACATTTCAGGTTGGCCATATATTGTTATGACTAAAATTCCAGGAACACTTTTAGAAGAACTCTGGGAGAATATGGAGTTCAGTAATAAACTTATTATCGTTCGCGAATTAGGATCATTGATTCAAGAAGTTCATTTATTACCAACCGAAGGGCTTGAAGAAATCGATTCGCATTGGTCAGAGTTCATCAACAAACAAATAACTTTTTGTGAGAATAAGCATCAATCAGATCTTCCTAAACCTTTAGCAGAACAAATTCCTACTTATCTTGAATCAATAAAGACTTCATTAATGCAAATGAATAAACCTGTGATATTAACAGGTGAATATACACCCATGAATATCTTAGTCAATCAAGTTAAAGGCGTTTGGCATATCACAGGAATGATTGACTTCGGAGATTCCATGTTGGGCATGCCAGAATATGATTTACTGGGGCCCGGAGTTTTTCTCATACAAGGCGACAAACATCTTTTAAAGGAATTTTTAGCATCTTACGGGTATTCTCATGATAGGATAACCTCCATGCTAAGTCATCAGCTTACGGCATTAATGCTTCTTCACAAATACAGCAATTTAAATGTTCAGATAAGAATAAAGCATTGGAAAAGCAAAGTTCATAGCTTAGAAAATTTAGAAAATCTCGTTTGGGGATTGTAACATTTGCCCTCGACATTTAACGAGGGCAAATCTTATTACCATTTTGTAAAATCAATTAAAAGCTTACAACCAAATCCAATCTTTTTAGATAAATCATAATATTTATCTCCATTAATGATAATCGCCTCCTCGTGATGTAATCTTTCTATTTGCTTAGCTGAAAGATTTAACTTTTGTTGTAAAACTTTTTTGATAGTTATCGAAAGTTCATATTTTGAAATAATTAAAATTGAAATTGAACTTTTTATTGAATGTAAATATTTATCTTGATGATCTATAATTTCAATATTGACATGACTATTTAATTTAACTTTATTATTTTTTGCAATGGATTTATTAAAAGCATAATGCCATGCAAGATCAACATTATTTTCCTGAAATCCGCAAAATAAGTCATGATCAATATGCGACAAATTCTTTCGACTTAAAATATTCATTTTCCATGTGTTTTCACAATAGGAACATTTATAAATTAACCATACATC
>CAYVRW010000057.1:0-15493 GCA_964453575.1 uncultured Coxiellaceae bacterium
AATTAGGTGTTGATGAAGATATTGCTCAAGTACTTGCAGAAGAAGGATTTACATCGTTGGAAGAAATCGCCTATATTCCTTTGCAAGAAATGTTAGATATAGACGGCTTTGATAAAGAACTGGTTGACGCATTGCGCGAGCGGGCGAAAGGTGCTTTATTAACCAAAGCTATTGCTGAAGAACAAGAATTAGAAGGAGCAGAACCTGCAGAAGATTTATTGCAAATGGAAGGTATGAATAGGCATTTAGCTTATGTTCTTGCAAATCATGGCATTATTACTCGCGAAGACTTGGCTGAACAATCAGTCGATGATTTACTAGAATTTGGCGAGAGCGAACTTGATGAGCAAAATGCGGCTAAATTGATTATGATAGCTCGTAAACCATGGTTTGAAGATAGCGATCAGGCGTAAAGATAAAAGCGGGTGAGGAGTTTTGATGTCTAAAAATGATGTACCAGTTGCAGATGGAAAAAAAAGCCCTGCAAAACAAACGAAGAAACCAGCAGTATTGGCCTCGGACTTTGCTGCAGAATTAAATGTTTCTCTGGAGCGTTTGTTTGTTCAATTTAAGGCGGCTAAAATTAAAATTGAAAACGCAGATGATATTGTCTCTGAAGAAGAGAAACAAAAATTACTGCGTTATTTGCAGCAGCATCACGGCGGAAAATCGGATGCCAAGCCAGAAAAAATTATTTTACGGCGAGCTAAAATCAGCGAAATAAAGGTTGCTGGCACGCAAGGTGCTAAAAAAACCATTAGCGTACAAGTACGCAAAAAGCGTACTTATATTAAGCGTCCATTAGCGGAAGAAGAAGCAGCTAAACACACAGCTCAAGATTTACCGCAAGTTTCTGTCATTGAAGAAATCATTCCATCTGCGCCAGTGATTGAGCCTATGGTAGAAGATGTTGTTGCAGCACCATCAGAAGTGACAGAAGAACAGCCCATAGTTGAAGTGTCAGCATCACCGCAAGAACAAGCAGTGACTGAACCAGTCAAAAAAGTGGAAGAAAGAAAAGCCCACGAAAAACCTAAAGCCAAAGGTAAAAAAGAAAAATCTGGCACAGCTGACATTGAAGAAGCTGAAAGTGAACGGCAGAAAAAGAAAAAGAAAGGCCGTGGCGCCGGCGGTCGAGACAATGAACATAAGTACGATGCTATCCTGGGCAAGCGTACTAATTTAGGTGCTGTATTAGGTTCTGATGAGGACTCTGATTTTGAATACAGACGCCGCAGAGGCAAATCGCGTCGTCCTGTTCAAGTCCAAGTTCAAGCATTTACCAAGCCTACCGCTCCTGTGATACGCGAAGTTGCGATTCCTGAAACCATTTCAGTGGGTGATTTAGCCAATAAAATGTCGGTCAAGGCTGCTGAAGTCATTAAAAAAATGATGAAAATGGGCGCGATTGTTACTATCAATCAAGTGATTGACCAAGATACGGCTGCTTTAGTGGTTGAAGAAATGGGGCATAAGGTCAAGCTAGTAAGCGCTTATGCACTTGAAGAAATGTTGACTAAAGCTCCTGAAGTGCAAGGTGAGCGCACCTTTAGAGCGCCTGTTGTGACCATCATGGGTCACGTCGATCATGGTAAAACATCCCTGTTAGATTACATCCGTGTAACAAAAGTGACTGCAGGTGAAGCAGGCGGTATTACCCAACATATTGGTGCTTATCATGTAGAAACACAAAAAGGCATGATCACCTTTTTAGATACGCCAGGCCATGCTGCCTTTACTGCTATGCGTGCTCGCGGTGCCAAGCTCACTGATATTGTGGTATTAGTCGTTGCTGCAGATGACGGTGTCATGCCGCAAACAGTTGAAGCTATTAATCATTCAAAAGCAGCTAATGTGCCTATGATTGTGGCCATTAATAAAATGGACAAACATGAGGCAGACCCGGATAGAGTTAAAAATGAATTAGCAAAACATGGTTTGATCCCAGAAGAATGGGGCGGTGAGACGATGTTTGTGCCCATTTCTGCGAAAACCGGCCAAGGTGTAGAGCAATTATTGGATTCGATTTTAGTTCAAGCCGAAGTATTAGAATTAAAGGCCATTGTCGAATGTCCAGCGCGCGGCGTTGTGATTGAGTCTCGTTTAGATAAAGGCCGTGGTGCAGTGGCAAGTGTTCTAGTTCAGCAAGGTACTTTACGTAAAGGCGATCTTGTTTTGGTCGGCTTTGAACATGGTAGAGTGCGCGCATTATTTAATGAAAAAGGTGCCCCTGTAGAAAGTGCAGGACCTTCGTTGCCTGTCGAGATATTAGGTTTGTCGGGAACCCCAAATGCGGGTGATGAGTTTATCGTGGTAACCGATGAGCGTCGTGCTCGTGAAGTTGCATTGTTTAGGCAAGGAAAATTCAGAGAAATTAAATTAGCAAGACAAAATGCAGCAAAATTGGAAAATATTTTGCAGCGCATGGGCGACGAACAAACCGAACGTGCTTTAAATATTGTATTAAAAGCAGATGTCCAAGGTTCAGCAGAAGCACTGGCGCAAGCACTTTCCGAAATTTCAGCACCCAATGTTAAAGTTAAGATTGTTTCAAGTGCCGTCGGCGGTATTAATGAAACGGACGTCAACCTTGCCGTCGCATCCAACGCGATTATGATAGGGTTTAATGTTCGTGCTAATGCGGAAGCGCGTAAATTAATTGAAGCAGAAGATGTAGACATTCATTACCACAGTATTATTTATGAAGTGATTGATGAAGTAAAACGTGCAGTTAGCGGCTTCATGGCTCCCGAGATTCAAGAAAAAATCGTAGGACTTGCAGAAGTGCGCGATGTCTTCCGTTCATCGAAAATTGGTGCAATAGCAGGTTGCATGGTGTTAGAAGGTACTGTTAAACGTAATAATCCTATTCGCGTATTGCGTGATAATGTGGTGGTATTTGAAGGCCACTTAGAATCACTGCGCCGCTTTAAAGATGATGTCACTGAAGTGCGCCATGGCATGGAATGCGGTATAGGTGTGAAAAGTTATAACGATATCAAGCCAGGCGATCAAATTGAAGTATTTGAAAAAGTTGAAATTAAAAGAGCATTATAAATGGCGAAAGGTTATAAGCGTAGTCAGCGAGTTGCGGATTTAATTCAAACCGTACTTGCAGAAATCCTACAAAGAAATGCTAACGATTTGCGTTTAGGCATTATTACTATTACCAGCGTAGATGTGGCCCATGATCTTTCATTCGCAAAAATTTTTGTGAGCGTTTTGGAAGATGAAAAGGCAATTGAAACGATTAAAAAACTGAATACAGCAGCGAAAAATTTGCGTTATGCGTTGGCAAATGCCGTTGAGTTGCGTATTACGCCTGAGCTTCGATTTGTTTATGATGATTCAGCAGTGCGCGGCAGCCGGATTTCTTCGTTAATTAATGATGCTTTAAAAGATAACGATAAATAAAAAACCAAAAAACAGAGCCGCAACAAGTGCGGGGGTCGCGGCTCAGTCAGTGATTCCATGAGGGGGTTTTTTTGCGCGTAAGAAATAACATCGATGGCATTTTATTATTAAACAAACCCATAGACATGACCTCGAATCACGCACTTCAATGCGTGAAACGCTTATTTGGTGCAAAAAAAGCAGGACATACAGGGAGTTTAGATCCACTCGCAACGGGCATGCTGCCCATTTGTTTTGGCGAAGCAACCAAGTTTTCACAATTTTTGCTTGAGTCTGATAAGTGTTATCAAGTGACAGCCAAATTAGGTGAGAAAACGACAACAGGAGATGCTGAAGGAGAGGTTATATTAAAAAGATCTGTCCCTGATATTTCACGAGATCAAATAGAAAAAATACTTCATTCATTTTTAGGAACACAGCAACAAATCCCTCCTATGTATTCTGCCATTAAAGTTCAAGGCAAACCGCTTTATGAATTAGCGCGGCAAGGCGTTGAAATTGAGAGACAGTCTCGCACTATTCATTTACATCAATTGACTTTGGTTGATTTTAATCAGGATAGTTTGAGTTTGCAGGTTCATTGCAGTAAAGGTACTTATGTACGTACCCTGGTTGAGGACATAGGCGAAGCATTAGGTTCTGGAGCGCATGTAAGCAGCTTGCATCGCACAGTCGTATTTCCTTACAACCAAGCAAACATGGTAACGATGGCTTTATTGGAAGAGACACAAAAAAAGCTAGGCATCGATGCTTTGCGGCAATTTTTATTACCAGTGGAAACATCAGTGGAATCTTTTCCAGCGATTAAACTTTCTACCTCTGCTTTATTTTATATTAAAACAGGCCAGCCTGTGATGGTTCCCGACTTACCTGCAAAGGGTCTAGTAAGGTTGTTTTCCAATGATGCTTCTTTTCTAGGAGTAGGTGAAGTATTAGCGGATGGTCGTGTTGCACCTAGACGATTAACAAGCCAGGTAAATACTTAAAAATTTAGGGTGATTTTTAAGTAAAAGAACAGTTTTTTACCATCAAAGCTGGGTTTAGTATCAATTTCGCATTACTTTTCTTTAGTTAGTTAAGCAACAGTTAAGTTTTTTTCAATATATTGGTAGATAGGGTTCAGGTTTAGCTCTTGCAGTAAGTGTCAGGAAGACAAAGCACATACAAGGAGAGTGAGCATGAAATATCATCAAACTGCCATCATCTTTAAGATAAATGCTTATCTTAAATTAAAAAAAAGACAACTTATTTTAGACCCAGGTTATTGCCATGGATTAACCTTGCTTTGGCTTTATAAGATGTCTGAAAGAAAAGAACAATGGTATTATGATTTAGTTAAACGTATTGTGGATGCACCTAAGGATTCAGTTGAGGCAATAGAAATGGATATTGAAAAATTTATTGCACATATCGAATGGTTACAAAAGCCTGAAAAATATGCATCCAATATTCGTCAAATGGATATCGATAAAACCATTGAAGTTCCTAAAGAAATTCCAGTGTCATCTGTGTTTGAAGTAAGTCAATTAGATGCTGTTTTAGAGCTTGTTATTCAAGCTGAAAAAATGGTTTGTATTTCTGGCCCTGAGCATTCGATCGGTGTCTATCGCCGGGGGGCAACTTATCATATTTATAATCCGAATTATGAGACAGGGGTTGCAAAAATAGTATCTTCTATAGCTGAATTACGAGCGGAATTAATAAAATGCTTATTTATTGATTTTAATAATTTAAGTAAAAAATTAGCCGTGACTACTAATGTATTAAGTAATGAGGTGGTCACGGAAGAAAATCTTGCAGAAATACAAAATATTTATAAATGGATTATTGAAGCAACCGGCGTCATGACTTTTTGTGATTATGGTATAGGCCCGCTTTATCTCGCTTGCGAAAATCATAATGAACAACTTGCCAAAATGTTATTAGATAAAGGTGCTGTTCCTAACAAACCTACTAATGATGGCAAGTATCCTTTAGTGCTTGCCAGTTATTCCGGATATACAGCCTTGGTCTCTTTATTATTAGAACGTGGAGCTGATCCTAACCTAGAGGGTAGAGAAGGTTTGTCATTGTATCTGGCTAGCAAGCATGGGCATGAAGATGTGATTAAGCTTTTATTAGAAAAAGGCGCTTTAGTTAATAAACCTGATAGGGATGGTGAAACAGCTATTTTCGCCTCAGTGAATGCAGGACATATAAAATTTACCAAACTGCTTTTGGAACATAAAGCAGATCCCTTGCAAGCAAGAAAAAATGGTGATACAGCCATGGATATTGCTATTAGAAAAAAAGACTGGCCTACGGTGGTGATGATGTTGATGCATATAGAAGTTCCCCATGCAAGAAATTTTGTTGTATTGAAACGTTATAAAGCACATTTGATAGAGCTCGCAAATAAAATGAAAGATACCAATTTGATAGCGCCAGCCGAGAATAAAAAAGTAGTAAGTTTGATTAAAGAAATTTCTACTAAAAAAAGTGCGATGGTTAAGACGGTTAAAAATCCCGAACATAGTAGAAGAGATAATGAGGATAAAAATCGGTTTTTTGTCCCTTTATCAAATACACCAGTTGAAGAACAGTTAGTTACAGACTTGTGTAATAATAACAAACCATTATACTAGCACTCTCATTTTTAGAGAGAACCTTTATGACATTATTATATCGAGTTGCCTTTTTAGCATTATTGACAGGTTTTTTGACAGCCTGTGAGACTATCCATATGGATAAACCCATGTCACCCGTGGTAATACAGACGCCTACTTATCCTCAACCTGCGGCTACACCTGTGCCGCCTGCAGCTTACCCAAGCCAGCCTCAACCTGCACAAGTGCCAGCAGCACCTATTCAAACACCGCCTCTGCCGCCTTCTGTGCCGCCTAAGGCTGCTGCACCTAAAGCTGCATCGGCCCATGCACCCGGATCACCTGTCGTGCCAGCTGCCCAGACGATAAAAGATGACAATATGCCAAGCGGCGCTGTTGTTCCTGTGCGTACCCCAGGGTCTGTTTCTCAACTACCCGATCCTTCGTGAGGTTAAAATTTGATCACATTAAGAACCCCCTTTGAAAAAGGGGGTCGCTGTGCGCATTTTCTTTTTGCACGGCGGGGGGATTTCACTTGTCCATATCCCATTCACCCGCTACAATAGCGGGTCTTAATTTTACAGACTATCGTTTTAGGAGTTAGATTGTATGTCGTTATCTACTGCTGCGAAAAAGCAGATTATACAGACCCATCAAAGGGCTAAAAATGATACTGGTTCATCTGAAGTGCAAATTGCGCTGTTATCAGCACGAATTGAGTATTTAACTGAACATTTAAAAACTCATGTACATGACGTTCATACTCGTTTTGGATTGTCAAACTTAGTGAGCCAAAGACGCAGGTTATTGAATTATTTAAAAAAATCTGACATGGCTAACTATCGAGCTTTGATAGCAAAACTTGATATTCGTGGTTAAACGAAGTAACCAACCCATATTTTTTCTTAAAATCCCTCCTATCCTTCTCAGGAAAGGGGGGATTTTTCGAGATGAGACTTAAATTTATATAGGATACCTCTTGTGACAGCAGTTAAAAAAACATTCCGTTATGGCGACCATACAGTAACGTTAGAGACCGGCGTTATCGCTAGACAAGCAACCGCTGCTGTCATGGTAACTATGGATGAGACCGTGGTTTTAGTGACCGTGGTGGGGCAAGAAAGTGCAAACAGTGGCGACAGAGACTTTTTCCCATTGACCGTGAATTATCAGGAGCGTTCTTACGCTGCTGGACGAGTTCCAGGCGGTTATTTTAAGCGGGAAGGCAAGCCAAGCGAAAAAGAAACGTTAACCTCTCGTTTAATTGATAGACCCATACGTCCTCTATTTCCCAAAGGATTTACCAGTGAAGTTCAAGTTATTGCTACTGTATTATCCATGAATCCTCAAGTTGATCCTGATATTGCTGCTATGATGGGTGCATCAGCTGCTCTCGCTCTCTCCGGCATGCCATTTATGGGGCCGCTTGCTGCGGCACGGGTAGGTTATAAAGATGATGCTTATCTATTAAATCCTACTAATGCACAGTTGGAAGCGTCACAATTGGATATGGTGGTTGCAGGTACTGAGCATGCGGTATTAATGGTAGAGTCCGAAGCGAAAGAACTCCCTGAAGAAATCATGCTTGGCGCTGTTATGTTTGCTCATAAAGAAATGCAGGTTGTCATCCAAGCGATTAAAGAACTTGTAAAAGAAGCGGGTAAACCTGCATGGGATTGGGAAGCGCCTGCGCTAAATGCAGAAATTCAAAAACGTGTGAAGGCACTCGCAGAAGATAAATTGACATCGGCTTATCAAATCAGTGATAAAAAACAACGGCAAGAAGCAGTTAGCGATTTGAAAGACCATGTAATGGACACCATGCTTGCTGAAAATGCCGACAAGATTGAAGATGAAGATGTACTTATTAACGATGTTAAATACGTTTTTAGTCATTTAGAAAGTCATATTGTGCGCGATCGAATTTTAAAAGGCATGCCGCGTATTGATGGACGTGATACCAAAACCGTTCGTCCTATCAATGTTAAAGTCGGTGTTCTGCCTCGCACCCATGGTTCTGCTTTGTTTACACGTGGTGAAACACAGGCATTAGTTGTTGCGACCTTGGGCACTGAACGTGATGCGCAAGTTATTGATGCACTAGAGGGCGAATATAAAGAAAGCTTTATGTTGCATTATAATTTCCCTCCTTATTCCGTTGGCGAAGTGGGTTTTGTGGGCAGTCCTAAGCGTCGCGAAATTGGTCACGGAAACTTGGCAAAACGCAGTGTGGTTGCTATTTTACCTACACAAAAAGAATTTTCTTATGTATTACGCGTGGTATCTGAAATCACTGAATCAAATGGCTCCAGTTCCATGGCTACTGTTTGTGGAACCAGTCTTGCATTAATGGATGCAGGTGTGCCAACACGCTCCCATGTTGCAGGTATCGCCATGGGTTTAGTGAAAGAAGGTGATGAATACGCCGTTTTAACGGATATTTTAGGTGATGAAGATCATTTAGGTGATATGGATTTCAAAGTAGCAGGTACCATCAATGGTATTACTGCTTTGCAAATGGATATCAAAATTGATGGTATCACTGAAAGAATTATGAAAGATGCTTTAGAGCAAGCTCTCGCTGGTCGTTTGCATATTTTGGGCATTATGAATACGGCATTACCGAATGCCCGTACTGAAATGTCACTCTATGCGCCGCGTATTTTAACCATGCGTGTGCCAACCGATAAAATTCGTGATGTTATTGGTAAAGGCGGTGTGATGATTCGTGCGCTTACCGAAGAAACTGGTACAGTGATTGATATCAGTGATGACGGTGTCGTTCGTGTTGCAGGCTCTGATTTAGCTGCTTGCGAAGCTGCTATCCTTCGTATCGAAACGATTACGGCAGATGTTGCGATTGGCCATATTTATGATGGCACAGTCGTAAAACTCATGGACTTTGGCGCTATCGTTAGCTTCTTGAATGGCAAAACAGGCTTAGTTCATATTTCACAAATTTGCAAAGAACGCGTGGAAAAAGTGAGTGATAAGCTTGCTGAAGGTCAAGCTGTTAAAGTAAAAGTGATGGAAATTGACAGGCAAGGTAAAATTCGTTTGAGCATGAAAGAAGTTGAGCTGAATCATTCGGATACCTAAGCTTTTATCCCCTTCCTTCTAAAAAACCCCCTTCGAAGAAGGGGGTCGACGCTCCGCGTCGGGGGGATTTTTAAAGCGGTATCGAAGTTTTAAAAATAAAAAAGGGCATTGAATGAACCCACGATATATTCAAGAATTATTTAATATCATAAAAAATCCCAAATTAGAAACCAATGAAAGAAATCGGCTAGCCGCGGAATCCAGGCTAGCAATTGTTACTAAAAAAAATATCTGGTCAAAATACGATAATACTTTTGATGTAACCGATGAAGATGGTGCAACACTCCTTCTCTTAGCAACCTCTAAACACCAAATCGATATTTTAAAAATGCTGCTTAAAATGTATGCCAATCCTGATAAACCGCATGCAAAAACAGGAATAACACCGCTTGCCTATGCTGCTGAAATAGGCCATATCGATACCGTTAAATACTTGCTTATAGCTAAGGCCAATCCGCATTTACCTAATATAATAACGAAAGAAAGTCCGCTGGATTTAGCCGTCAAAAATGGCCATCTTCAAATTGTTCAACAGTTAGTTGAGGCTGGAGCATCTCCCAGGATGCCAAACGCTAACACTGGCGTAACACCGCTTGCATCGGCTGCTCAAGAAGGGCACACCGATATTGTTCAATGGTTGCTTGAATCCGGCGATGTTCATCCAGATGATGCAAATTGTCTAACAGGGGAACGTCCGCTTTCTTTGGCTGCCAAACAAGGTCACACTGATATTGTACGGTTATTACTGAAAATGTGTGTTGATCAAAACGAACCTAATGTTAGAACGGGCGAAAGACCGCTTCTATTGGCTGCTGAAAATGGTCATGTCGATTGTGTTAAAGAATTGCTAAAAGCTCACCACATATTCAATCCACGTCCGAATGTCGATTTCTCTAACCGCAAAACAGGCGATACAGCATTGATATGCGCTGCACGTAAAGGTCATCGAGAAGTTGTTCAGGTACTTATGGATGCTAAGGCAAACTTAGAAAAGATGAATAATAAGCTTAATACAGCATTAGAAGAAGCCGTTGAAAATAAAAAGCTATCTATAGTTGCCTTGTTATTAAGTCATGGTTCTATGATTAAATTCCCGTATCATCAATTATTATATGATTTCTTGCATACCTGTGATCAACGAGATCCTGATGTATTATTTTCTCTTACTGAATTATGCAAACAATCTGAATTATGCAAACAATCAGAAAGTCAAAATTATAGACATTATGCGGTTCTAAAAGAAAAAGCAGATAATGATTTAAAACTATTAAAGAAGCTGACAGCTATTCATCAAAAAAAATTATTTGATGCCGTTGATCAGGCAACAATAAAGACGTTGATTCCAGATGTAGTAGGCATCATTTCTGAATATGATGCACCTTTAGAAGGTCCTAGGTTCAATTTTTTTAAACCCGCAGACACCTATGTGTTACTTCCAGAAGAGAATAAACAAGATTCTCAAGAAATTGATGAGAAGCCGGGGTGTTCTGTGCTGTGAGGGGATCTTTGGTCTAATAATTATTCATCAACCAACCGAAAGGCATTCTGCATTTGATGCTGCTCTTTTTTAGATATACCTAGGGCATTCGCTATTTTGCGCCAATTTGCGATTGCCTCGAAGGTTTCTTGTATGATTTGATCTGCTTTACTAGAATTTATCCTGAAATATTCCGCAACATCTTTTACAAGAGCGACATCTTGTGAATTATCTGATTCAGAAATGTTTAGCTTTAATCCATCTCCGTGCGGATTAGGATTAATGTCAAATGCAGGTGACAATATCCAACCATTGGGTTGCAAAATAAATCCATGATTTCGTAAATGATCATCCACATTGGAAATACCTATGTAAAAAACAATTCTTCTCCATAACTGTTCTAAATCTTGATCTGGTTGCGAGCCATATCGAGCGATAAATTCAGCAAGTTCTAAATAGCTTACTCCTGTGGATGCATCATCACCATCTGAGCGTTGAAGTAATGTCATCGCAGAAGCAAAATGTACTCGTTCACCTTTTTTAGTTCTATCAAAACGTTTACTGAGAAAGGTATGATAATGACTATAAAATTTATCTGTTTTTGCCTCAGCGATATTTATTTTTGCTTTTTTAGCGAGATGATAAACAAGCATCTCCCATGCGCCTACGTCATATTCATCACGGTTACTGGGAAATTTGGCAATCCACAAATGATTATGCTCATCAATTACGCTGGCTTTTGGTCGTGCTCCACCCAATGATCCGCCCGGAGCAATAAGCATAGTTAACCACTTTGAGTAATTTGGGTTTTGCTCTGCATCATTTTTTTCTAACTCTAAACTTGCATGTTCTAGTTCTTTCAATGATGTCCAGGGTGGTGAAGCATATTTTTTATTATTATCCAGAAAAAATTCTGAAGACTGCACACGGAATCGCAACCCTCCCATTCTATGTGCATCATAAACCCCTAGCAAATAATCGGATTCCAATAGTTTATGTTCTTTTCGATTTTCTTCTCGAGCAAGTTGAGCTTCTCGTCGTTTCATAAGAAAGCGTCCCCAGCGATCAGGGGAAGAATCTAAAAATATGCCAAAATTTTCTTGTCTAGATGGAGGATAGTGTATTCCTTGCAGTAATTGTAAAGATGGATCTAAAGCTCGCGCACGCTCGTCTTTAAGCCAATCATGATCATACTCGAATGAAAATATTTCTTTCCCACGAGATGGTGTTGCCCTTAATACCCCAACTAAAATGGGTCGCGACAAACCTTCCCAATCTGCATATACTTCAATAAGGCGTTGTTGTGTCTTATCCATGGTCTTTCATCTTCATTGAATGAGTCTTACGTATGCGAGGGGCGCGTGCTTTGATGGGTAGATCGAGGTCTTGAAGTTTGCGTCCTAATTCATCATCCTTGGCAATGAGTTTTAAGTCTTTTTCAAGCCCAAGAGAAAACAAAACATTACCATAAGCACCAAAGGCTACACTAGGGTCACCATGTTCAATGGATCGTAAAGTATTACGCGCAATCCCTGCTCGTTCAGCAACTAGCGAAGCCGAAAACCTTCGGCGCAATCGAGCAAGACGAATATTTTCACCCACTTCAGATAGCAGGCGCTGCAATGAGGGAAGCAAGACCCTGGTTTTTTTGCTCATAATGGTTAATACCCTAATCAATAAAACATATTATTGCTCAACATATTGATCATTATAGCAGATATTTTGGGTTTTTTGCGATATTAATAAAAGATAAGAAAAACAAAGGGTTATGTCATATAAAAAACCCCTTTTTCAAAGGGGGTTCTTAATGCGCTCAAGTTTTGATTTTGAAGTGAGGGGGATAAAAGCTTTAAACTTCCTTCAAACAATCTTGTTTCTTACATGCTTCATTATATCGATTCACACTTGCAACAATTTCTTTTTTTGCTGCATCACCATTATCCCAGCCATCGGTTTTGACCCATTTGCCTTTTTCTAAGTCTTTATAATGCTGGAAAAAGTGTTCAATCATGGCAAGTAAATCCGTGCCAAGGTCCTCAGGTTTTTTCACATGCTGATATCGTGTCGTAAGTTTATCAACTGGCACCGCAAGAATTTTAGTATCAACACCGGATTCATCCGTCATGCGCAACATCCCGACTGGGCGGCAACGAATCATAGCGCCAGGTTGTAATGAGAAAGGCGTTACGACTAACACATCCACGGGATCACCGTCTTCAGATAACGTATTAGGGATGAATCCATAATTGCAAGGGTAATGCATGCTTGTACCTACAAATCGATCAACCATCAGCATGCCGGTATGTTTATCGACTTCATATTTAACAGGCGTGCTGTTTGACGCAATTTCAATAACAACGTTAATATCGTTAGGAATATCTTTTCCAGGTGCGATTTTTGCTAAATTCATAATTGTAAGTTCCTTGATAGACATGTTGAACAGTTAGAAGAAATGGGTATAGGGCCGCCGCAAGAAGTGCATTGTCGGGTGCCGGTGGATTTTAAGGTAGAATCGAGTGCGATGCGTTCGTCAAAGACAAAGCATTCGCCTTCGTAATGTTTCCCGCCTGCTTCATTAAAATAATTTAAAATGCCGCCTTCGAGTTGAAAAACATCCGTGTAACCTTGTTCTTGTAGATATAGTCCTGCTTTTTCACAACGAATACCGCCCGTGCAAAACATGACGACAGGTTTGTTGCGAGGAATGTCAGCGGTTTCTTTTACAAGATCACTAAAGTCATCAATATTTAGGTACATGGCTTTGGCAAAGGTGCCAAATTGCACTTCATACTTATTTCGAGTGTCTAACATGGTGATGTCGCGATTTTCATCTAACCATTGCTTTAATAGCTGAGGAGAAATAGTAGGCGCGCGTTTTGTCTCTGGATGTATGTGCTCTTGTTTAAAAGTGATGATTTCTTTTTTAATTTTTACTAATAGGCGCTTGAAGGGCACTGCGTCAGAGTAACTTTCACGAAAAGTGATATCGGCAAAGGCTGGCTGCGTTTTAAGAAAATTTTTGAACTCATGGATAAATTCAATTTGACCCGCCAGATTGATATTGATTCCTTCTGGGCTGAGCAAAATTGTGCCACCGAAGGGCTGACATTGTGCTAAAAGCTTCTCGCGAAGCGATTCCAGATTGTCTAAATTGATAAATTTATAACCAGCTATATGAAGAATTTGCATAGAATCTTACATCTAAAAATGCTGCTAACTGTACTTGAGAATGCATAAAACGTCAAATGCCATGACAGATACACCCTTTTTCGGTAAGCTACCTCTCTTTGAGAAAAGGAGCCGGAGATGGATTGTTTATTCTGTAAGATAATAAGCGGTGAAGTACCAGCTAAGATCATCTATCGCGATGATTTAGTGCTTGCTTTTGATGATATCAATCCGCAAGCGCCTCATCATAAGCTTATTGTTCCGCAGAAACATATTAATACAATCAATGAGTTGACATCAGAAGACAATGAACTTATGGGACATATGGTCCAAACGGCTAAATTATTGGCAAAAGAAATGAATGTATCTGAGGAAGGTTATCGATTAGTCATAAATTGTAATGCTGGGGCAGGTCAAACGGTATTTCATATCCATGTCCATCTCATGGGCGGACGCCGTTTTGCGTGGCCTCCCGGATAATGAGGTAGGTAAGTGGAAAAGTATTATAAAAGTATTATAGAGGCAGTGGGCGAGGATATTCATAGAGATGGTTTAAAAGACACACCTAAGCGTGCTGCGAAAGCGATGGAGTTTTTAACGCATGGTTATCATGAGTCTGTTGAAAAAATAGTCAACGGTGCTTTGTTTGACTCTAATAACGATGAAATGATCATTGTCAAAGACATAGAGCTTTATTCCCTCTGCGAACATCATTTATTGCCATTTATTGGTAAATGCCATGTTGCGTATATTCCAGGCGGTAAAATTATAGGATTATCGAAGATTGCCCGCTTGGTTGATATGTTTGCAAGACGTCTGCAAGTCCAGGAAAAATTGACAAAACAAATTGCTGAAACAGTGCTGCAAGTGACCGGTGCCATCGGTGTTGGGGTAGTGATTGAAGCGAAACACTTATGCATGATGATGCGGGGTGTTGAAAAACAAAATTCAGTGATGACGACTTCAGTGATGTTGGGTGGATTTCGATCAGATACGCGTACACGGACAGAATTTTTAAGTTTAATAAAATGACCTTTGTTAAGCATCTGTTAAGAAAATATAAATATAATGCGCATTCTGTATCCCTCATCAGGGTGGGAAATAAAGGTTATGAAAAAAAATCGCTCTATCAATGTTATCAGTATTATTTGCTTAATTGCCATCGTCTATGTGACATTCAGAATTTTGTTACAAGATGACATTTTGCCATTTTCTATTTGGCATGTGCAGACATCGATGAATCATTGGATTAAACAGTGGCATATTGTTGCAGTGGGGTTATTGCCCATTTATGTGGCGTTAGTCTTTTTCGGTGCGGTACTCTGTGGAATTTTCTTCGGATCGGCTGCGCAGCGCTGGATTGCAAAGTTTTTGCAACAGAAATAATCAGATAATTGCTTGCAAAGATGTAAGCTATAAGCCATTAATGCATCCAGAAATCATCCCTATAAATGATCCTCATTTTTCTCATTTTGTGTTTAATTTATTGAATATAATGAATAAGATTTATTCCCGCATGTTTTTATAGTTAACCATCTACTTTTCTTAAAGCTACCTTCATTGTATCGTGAACTCCTTTTGTTAAGATGAAATATACACGGATGACAATAAGGATTGGCATTAAGGATTGATGCTTAGATGTAGGATGGTTTACCACGGAAAGGTAGACAAGGCTGGATGCCAAACTATAGGGGTAATCGAAAGATTGCCCCTATTTCTTTTTCGAAACATCGTTTTATAACTCGTCGTC
>CAYVRW010000058.1:0-15368 GCA_964453575.1 uncultured Coxiellaceae bacterium
GAATCCTTTCAGTAACCAGCATCATCCTTGATGCAAAATCATTATAACAATCATGGTAGTTAAATATAATTGTCTAAAAAAAAAATTAATTGCCCAAAAAAAGAATTGTTCACCAAAAAATATAAAAACCTATATTATTCAATAGGTTACAAATTTTTTGTAGGATTAAATACACAAAAAAAGCCTACAAGCTTTACGGCAAATGTCTTACATAGCGTTCAGAGTAAAGCATTATGCATGCGGCAATACCACATTTAATTCTAGGATAGAGCAATCATCCTGCCTATCTAGCTCAACTCTGACATCATCTTTATTTATAGTTACATATTTCGCAATAACATCAAGCAAATCTTTTTGCAACATGGGCAAATAATCCGGTTTATCGCGCACGTTGCGTTCATGCGCAATAATAATTTGCAATCTATCTTTTGCGCGTTTAGCGGTTTTTTCGGGACGTTGAAAATAATGAATAATCTTAGTAAGTTTATCCGTTAACGTTGTCATACGCTCTCCACTTCCTTTGTTTTAAATAAACGCTTTAACCAATGAGTTTTTTCTTCCACAAAACGCAGCGTGACTTTTTCACCTAAAAAGCGAGCCACTGCATCTGCATAAGCCTGGCCTGCATCACTCATTTCATCCATGATAACAGGCTCACCACCATTTGAAGCACGTAACACGGCTTGGGATTCAGGTATAACGCCCAATAATGGAATTGCAAGTATTTCATTGACGTCTGCTAAACTTAGCATATCGCCTCTGGCCACGCGCTTGGCTGAATAACGAGTCAATAACAAATGTTCAGAAATAGGTTCACGCCCTTCTTCTGCACGTTTTGTTTTACTGGAAAGTAACCCTAAAATTCTATCGGAATCGCGCACCGATGAAACTTCAGGGTTTGTAACAACAACAGCACTGTCTGCAAAATACATAGCCAATTGTGCGCCGCGTTCGATCCCAGCGGGTGAATCGCACACAATATAATCAAATGTTTTGCTTAGTTCGGCCAATATTTTTTCAACACCTTCTAAAGTCAAGGCATCTTTATCGCGTGTTTGTGAAGCTGGTAAAATAAATAAATCTTTAACGTGTTTATCACGTATCAATGCTTGATTTAAATTAGCTTCATTTCGGATCACATTTACAAAGTCATATACGACTCGACGTTCGCATCCCATGATTAAATCAAGATTGCGTAACCCTATATCAAAATCGATCACTACTGTTTTAAACCCGCGGCAGGCCAATCCAACCGCAAAAGATGCACTTGTAGTGGTTTTACCCACACCGCCTTTACCTGATGTCACCACAATCGTTTTCGTCATTTTACCCCCTTTTTTAGATTGCCTCGATGCAAACTTTTTCATTTTCGAGAAAAATTTGCACCATCCCATCTTGTACAGAATAGGTTTGCATATCTTCTTTTGTTAAATAATACCCTGCGATAGACACAAGTTCTGCCTCTAATGAGCGGCAAAAAATTCGTGCTTGCATATTCCCGCGCACACCGGCAAGCGCCCGGCCACGCAATGTGCCGTAAACATGAATGTTTCCATCAGAAAATAATTCTGCACCTGGGCTTACGGTAGCGGTCACAATCAAATCTGCATCTTTGGCATAAACTTGCATACCGGAACGTACCTGCTGGGTCACTAATTTAGTTTGCCTAACTTGCTCAACATTTTTGGGCTTATCCAATTCAGTCATGGTTAATTTTGTTGCTGGCAAAAGATGCAGCCCATCCATCACGGCAGCTTGTTGCTGCTCCGCACTACCGCCGCGTATGGCAATAGGCACCATGGTATTCATCATTATAATTTGTTTTAATGTTGCAAAATTAAGTATTTCAGCCGGATTTATTTTTTCTATATCGATAATAACAAATGAACCTTTAAATAAATTAGGCGCACATCGAATCGTTGCACTTATTTGGTTTCGAATCGCGTCTAAGTCATAGTGTAGTAATTGTAAAACAGCGCAAGGAATAAAACTTGCCTTGAATTGAAAACAAGGATGTTCGACTACACTAAGCGTACTTACTGTCATATTAGTCTCGGAAATTTTCAAATTGTAATGGTATGCTTAATTTTGCATCTTTTAACGCTGCGATAGCAAGTTGCAAATCATCTCTTTTTTTTCCTGTCACCCTGACTTGTTCACCTTGAATGGATGCTTGTACTTTTAAATGAGTTTCCTTAATAAATTTGACTATTTTTTTGGCTGTTTCAGTATCAATTCCTTGTTTAACATTCACTGTCTGTCTTGCTTCGTTTAATTTTATTTCTGGGTCTTTGTATTCTAACATACGAACATCGATTTGACGTTTAGATAATTTAGTACGCATGATTTCATCGAGCTGCTTTAACTGAAAATCTGTCGGAGCAACCAGTGTGATGGTGTTTTTAGCTAATTCTACACGCGCATCGGTTCCTTTAAAATCAAATCGAGTACTGATTTCGCGAGTTGTTTGATCAATTGCGTTAGTCACTTCATGATTGTCGACTTTAGAAACCACATCGAAGGATGGCATATTTATTTCTCCATTTCGCGCAATGTATTAACTAATTCAAATGCAGTATCCGCTGCTTCTCGTCCCTTATGACCATGTGCACCACCTACTCTATCATAAGCTTGTTCTTCTGTATCTGTTGTTAAAACACCAAAAATCATTGGAATATCATGGGTAAGTGCCACTTGCTGACACCCATAGCTTACCTGTTGGCATACATAATCAAAATGTTTTGTTTCGCCTTGTATAACTGCTCCTAGACAGATGATGGCTTCATATTTTTTTGTTTTAGCCAATCGTTGTGCAGTTATTGGAATCTCAATGGCCCCCGGTACGGAAATTATTTTAATTTGTTGTGCATTGAAGCCTAATTCGTTCAATCTAGACACTGCGCCGTCACGAAGTTTTTGTGTTATTTCTTCATTGAAACGACTTACTACCACTGCAATATTAAAACAAGCTGAATTTTGTTTCATGGTTTCCTCGATTATTTGATGCGCTAGCATCGGGGGATTTTGCATTAAAATTGAATATCACACAAAACATCATTTCCAAACTGACGCCAAGTAATAGTTTGTGACCCTTCACCCAGTGAAATACCCGTTGGAAATGCGATTTTACCATGGTTAAGCCAACGTAGTGAAATATAAATATAGGCTTGCTGAAGTAATTTTTCCGATATAAAGTGAGCAAAGCATGTGCCGCCTGCTTCTATCCAAAGATCATGGACACCCTGTTGTCCTATGACGGTTATTGCTTGATGTAAATCCAAGCCATAGGGAGTTTGTGTAAGTTCAATACATTTAACACCTTGATCAATAAGCTGCTTAAGTTTCTCTTTATTGATATGACTTCCATGCAATACCGTTATGGATTTAGCAGTTTTAAATAATTTTGCATTCAAGGGTAGTCGTAACGAGCTATCCAAAATGTAAATGGGCTTAGCCAATGTAACATTTTTCATTCTTACATTGAGTTGCGGATCATCATGAATGACGGTTTCAATCGTAGTTAATATAGCATCGGCAGATTTTCTTGATTGATGCGTAAATTCTTTTAATGCTTCACCTGTTATTTGCACAGGATCGCCATTAGCGTGAGCTATGGCCCCATTTAAGCTTAAAGCTATTTTTGCAGTGACAAACGGTTGTTTAGTTAATTGCCAATGACGATAACTACGGTAAAATTCATGAATGGATGGCAATTCTATGTAGTCACATTTGATACCTGCGGCTTTTAAAATTTCCGCCCCTTTCCCTGATACTAACGGATTTGGATCCTGGTAAGCGTAGACGACACGCTTAACACCTGATTGGATAATAGCATCACAACAAGGAGGAGTTCGTCCCCAGTGACAACAAGGTTCCAAGGTTACATACATAGTTGAATCAGCTGGAACTTTAAAATCGAGAATTTTTAATGCTGCAATTTCAGCATGAGGTAAACCTGGGCCTTGATGATACGCTTCGGCAAGAATATTGTTATTTTTGTCTACTATGAGAGCGCCGACGGAAGGATTAGGTGAACAAAAGCCTTTGTTAATTTTGGCTTGGGTTAGAGCGAGATTGAGAAAGTGTTTGTCGTTCATTGCAGCACCGTGTAGAAATCCCCCTTTTTTCAAAGGGGGTTCTATAAAAACTATGCAGCTGTTGATACCTTTTCACGACCAACGAGTTCAACGATAGCAATCGGTGCATTATCACCTTTACGATTGCCACACTTTAATATACGCATGTAACCACCTGGACGTGTTTTAAAGTGAGGAGCTATCTCATTAAATAATTTGGTGACCATATCTCTATCACGTAATCTTGAGAAAGCAATTCGTCTTCTATGCACTGTATCCAGTTTTGCTAAAGTAATCATAGGTTCCATATAGGTCCTTAATTCTTTAGCTTTGGGTACTGTTGTAGTAATTTGTTCATATTTTAATAACGCATTCATCATATTTTTAAATAATGCTTTACGGTGACTGCTGTTACGACCTAAATATCTACCACTATGTCGATGACGCATATTAACCTTCCTACTCTTTATCTTTAAATGAAGCTGGCGGCCAATTATCTAAACGGGTGCCTAAAGAAAGCCCGTGAGATGCCAACACATTTTTAATTTCTGTTAATGATTTTTTACCTAAGTTTGGTGTTTTAAGCAAATCTGTTTCGGATCTTTGAACCAAATCACCAATATAAAAAATACTTTCGGCTTTCAAACAATTCGCTGATCTTACCGTTAATTCCAAATCATCGACTGGCCTTAAATAGATAGGATTAACTGATTGCTGATCCGATATTTCTTTCAACATGGGAGCAGATCTTAAATCAACAAAAGGCGCCAATTGCTGTTGCAAAATAGTTGCAGATCGACGTATAGCTTCTTCTGGATCCAAGGTACCGTTAGTCTCAAGATCGATAATAAGTTTATCTAAATTGGTACGTTGCTCAACACGAGCACTCTCAACAGTATAAGCCACTCTACGAACAGGGCTAAAACTAGCATCAACATGTAATACGCCAATACTGGTCTTGCTTTCTTCTGAACCGCGGTTGCGCATAGTTGCAGATTGATAGCCGCGACCTAATACAACTTTTAATGTCATATTAAGTTCGCCACTTTCATTTAAGTGAGCAATAACAAGTTCAGGATTAACGATTTGTATATCATGCTCCAGTTCAATATCACCCGCAGTAACTGGTCCTGGACCCTTTTTACTTAAACGTAGTATGACTTCATCTCTACCGAACAATTTAATAGAGACATTCTTTAAATTTAATAAAATCTCTATCACATCTTCTTGTACACCAGGTATGGTGCCATACTCATGCAACACACCATCAATTTTAGCTTCTACTATAGCTGCTCCTGGCATAGAAGATAGCAATATTCTTCGTAAGGTAGTACCTAAGGTATGACCAAATCCCAACTCTAGTGGTTCTAACGTTACTCTTGCATGAAATGGGGTTAATGTTTCAACCGCAATTTCTCTTGGCGTTAAAAACTCATACGGATTATTTTGCATGAGAACCTCATGTGTTCCAATAATTATTTGGAATAAAGCTCAACAATGAGCTTTTCATTAATATCAGGAGGTAAATCAGTTCTATCTGGCAATTGTTTAAATGTGCCTTTAAGTTCTGCTTTATCTACCTCCAACCAGGAGCAGCCCGGTCTAGCTTGGGCAAGTATTAAAGAGTTTTGTATGCGCAATTGTGTTTTTGCACGCTCTTTTATGCTGATAACATCACCAGGGACTACCAGATAGGATGGTATATTTACATTTTTACCATTAACTAAGATTGAACGATGACTAACTAACTGTCTAGCCATAGCTCTCGTAGCTGCAAAGCCCATCTTGTATAATACATTATCAAGTCTGCTCTCTAATAATTTTAAAAGATTCTCACCTGTAGAGCCTTTTAACCGAGCAGCTTTTTTAAAGTAATTACTAAATTGACGCTCTAATATTCCGTAAATGCTTTTTACTTTTTGCTTTTCACGTAATTGAAGACCATATTCAGTCTCTCTTCCACGTCTAGCGCCGTGCATTCCGGGCGCAGTATCTAACTTACACTTTGTATCTAATGAACGTACACCACTAGTAAGTGATAGATCCATTTTTATACGTCTAGAACGTTTACATCTTGAATGTCTAATCATTATGCTACCCTATACCCGACGTCTTTTTGAAGGTCGGCAACCATTAAATGGTATGCCTGTTGAATCTGTAATTGATAATATTTTAATCCCTGCTGTATGTAATGCTCTAATAGCCGATTCCCTACCAGGCCCAGGACCTTTAACCCGCACGTGAACATTTTTCATACCAAAATTTTCCATAGCCAGTTGTACAGCTTTGGTACCAGCTTCACCCGCAGCATATGGCGTAGACTTACGTGAGCCTCGATAACCGCAACTAGCAGCACTAGACCATGAAATCGTATTACCCTGAACATCAGTAATAGTTACTATGGTATTGTTAAACGATGCTCTAATATGAGCGACACCGTCAACTACAAGCTTTTTAGCCTTTTTCCGGCCTTTAGTTGGGGTAGGAGCCGTTGAGCCCTTAGAGCCGCCTGATTGTGAGCCACTGGATGTGTCGTCATCTGTCACATTGTCTTGAACATTCATCGCTTTTGGCTTTTTAGCTGCCGATGAGTTCTCTTTAGTCTGATTAGCTGTCATTGATATTTATATTCCTATTACTGAAAACTAGTTACTACTACCACCTGTACTGATTGCTTTACCTTTTCGTTTACCTTTACGTGTTCTTGCATTGGTTCTAGTCCGTTGACCTCTAACAGGTAAACCACGTCGATGACGCAATCCTCTATAAGTTCCTAATTCTATTAATCTTTTGATATTCATAGAAACTTCACGGCGCAGATCACCTTCTACTTTAACTTTAGCTACTTCGCTGCGTAAACCTTCTAACTCAGCTTCTGACAAATCTTTAACCTTTGTCTGTGGATTAACATTAGCCGCTTTACAAATTTTAAGCGAACGACTACGTCCAATACCATAGATTGCGGTGAGTCCAATGACTATATGCTTTTGGACCGGTATATTTACGCCTGAGATACGGGCTGCCATTTAACACTCCTACTTACTTCAATTTATTAGATCCAGATATCTAAAAAGGGGGTCAGTTTAATATTGATGCACATAAAAATCAACATTATTGTTTACATTAAATATGTTTCTTTATAACCTATTTTTTAGTAACTTATTAAAATATATGATAATTAACCTTGTCTTTGCTTATGTTTTTTATCTTTGCAAATGACTCTTACCACACGTTTTCTACGTACAATCTTACAATTTCGACACATTTTTTTAACTGAAGCACCGACTTTCATATTCTGTCCCCATTCTATTAAACACTCTGATAAGAGCCGCTCTTATCTTGTTATACCTACTCCACCAGTACGAAAATTAGCTTTTTTGAGCAATGATTCATACTGATATGACATTATATGTGATTGCACTTGAGCCATAAAATCCATGACAACCACAACTATAATCAGCAATGAAGTCCCACCAAAATAAAATGGAACATTCCAAGTTAAAATCATAAACTCTGGCAGCAAACATACTAATGTGACGTAGATAGAACCTGCTAAAGTCAATCGCGTCATAACAGTATCAATATATTTCGCTGTTTGCTCACCCGGTCTAATACCCGGGATAAAAGCTCCTGATTTTTTTAAATTATCTGCCGTATCACGTGGATTAAAGACTAATGCTGTATAAAAAAAGCAGAAGAAGATAATCGCAGCTGCAAATAACATCATATGCAAAGGTTGTCCTTGTTGCAGCGATAATCCTAAGGTACCTAACCAATGCATACTTTTACCATTACCAAACCACTGAGCAATAGTAGCAGGAAATAAAATAATGCTGGATGCAAAAATCGGGGGTATTACACCCGACATATTAATTTTTAATGGTAAATGACTACTTTTTGCTGAATAGATATTACCACCTTGCACACGTCGCGCATAATTAATCGTAATTCTACGTTGGCCACGTTCAACAAATACCACAAATGCAACAACAGCTACTATGGCAATTAATATAAGCAACAAGGCTAGAATCTGTAATTGACCTTCTCTAGCTTGTTCTAATGTTTTGCCAATTGCGGAAGGTAACCCTGCAACAATACCTGCAAAAATAATCAATGATATACCATTACCTATTCCACGCTCAGTAATCTGTTCGCCAAGCCACATTAAAAACATAGTACCTGCGACAAGTGTAACGGTAGTCGTAAAATAAAACGCCATACCTGCACTTAATGCTATCCCATTAACTGCTAACATTTTAGACACACCAAGCGCTTGAAATGCTGATAGAAACAAAGTTCCATAACGAGTATATTTATTTATTTTTCTTTGACCCGATTCACCTTCTTTTCTTAATTCTGATAACTGAGGTGAGATCACTGTTAACAGCTGTATAATAATCGATGCTGATATATAGGGCATTATTCCTAACGCAAAGATACTGAACCGTTGCAATGCTCCACCAGAAAACATATTAAACAAACCAATGATGTTATTCTGTTGCGCATTGAATAATTCTTGCAGCTTTTGTGGATTTAATCCTGGTACTGGAATATAAGTACCTATTCTAAAGACGAATATAGCTAATAAAACAAAAAGTAGTCGTCTTTTTAAATCAACAATGCCTGCATTTGCAGTACCTATCCTATTTGATGTCATTTATCCCTCAACCTTTCCACCTGCAGCTTCAATTGCATTTTTTGCACCTGCAGTGACAGCTAGTCCTTGTATAGTCAATACGCGTTTTATTTCACCAGAAAGAATAATCTTAACTTCTTTGATGTTTGCATTAATCAATCCGGATGCTTTTAAAACCTGCATATCAACTGTATCTTGAGTCACTTTGTTTAAATCAGATAAACGAACTTCTTGTCTGTATAAAGCAGCCTGTGATCTGAAACCTGATTTAGGCATACGTCTTTGGAGTGGCATTTGCCCACCCTCAAAACCAACCTTATGATAACCACCTGCTCTAGCTTTTTGACCTTTATGACCTTTGCCGCATGTCTTTCCTCGGCCTGATCCAATACCTCTACCAAGTCGTCTAGCAGGTTTTTTTGCACCTAGTGCTGGTTGTAATGTATTAAGGTACATATTTAAACTTCCTCGACTGATAATAAGTAAGCCACTTTATTGATCATTCCACGGTTACATGGTGTGTCCATCATAACTACCGAGTGACGGATTCTACGCAGGCCTAACCCTTTTACACATTCTTTATGCTTAGGATGAACTGCTATCACACTACGTTTTAGTGTGACTTTTAATTGTTTTTTGCTCGCCATAATTAGCTTCCAATAATTTCATCTACTGACTTGCCACGTTTTGCAGCAACATACTCAGGTGTAGTAACACTTTCCAACGCTTTTAGCGTAGCTCTAACAACATTTATTGGATTCGTGGAACCAACAATTTTAGATAATACGTTCTTAACACCCAAAACTTCCAATACAGCGCGCATAGCACCACCAGCGATAATTCCTGTACCTTCAGATGCTGGTTTCATGAAAACTCTTGTAGCACCATGCTTGCCTCTTAGTTGGCAATGCAGTGTGCCACCTTTAAGTACAACATTACGCATATTTTTACGCGCAGCTTCTAATGCTTTCTGTATAGCAACTGGTACTTCACGTGCTTTTCCACGTCCGACGCCAATACGTCCGTTACCATCCCCTACTACAGTAATCGCAGCAAAACTAAAAATTCTGCCACCTTTTACTACTTTTGCATTACGTGATACCGCAACTAACTTCTCTTGCAGACCATCACTTTTTGTTGATTGGTCATAGCTCGCCATAATTAACCCTTAAAATTGTAATCCACCTTCTCTTGCAGCATCAGCTAAAGCTTTAACACGACCATGATATTTAAATCCTGCGCGGTCAAAAGCTACTTCACTAATTCCTGCATCTACTGCTCGTTCAGCAACAAGTTTTCCAACTAACTGGGCTGCTTCGATATTACCCGTTGATTTTAATTTATTTTTAAAATGTTTATCTAATGTAGAAGCAGATACGATGACATCTGCACCATTTGATGAAATAATTTGAGCATACATATGTCTTGGCGTTCTGTGTATGCATAAACGCACAGACTGTAGCTCTTTTGATTTCATTCTTCCACGCTTAGCTCTACGTTGTCTTTGATCTTTTTTATTCATATCAATGCACTCTACTATTTCTTCTTGGTTTCTTTACGGACAACCAATTTAAATGGATTAACAACACCTTTACCTTTATAAGGTTCTTGCGGTCTGTTAGCTATAATTTTTGCGGCTGTAAGACCTACCAAGTACTTACTCGATCCCTTAATAACTATTTCAGTGAGACTTGGTGTTTCTATAGTGATACCCTCTGGTACAGCAAACTCAATAGGATGCGAATAACCAAGTGCTAAACTTAATACTTTGCCTTTCATTTGCGCGCGATATCCTACGCCTTCTAGTCTCAGTTTTCGTTCAAAACCTGTAGTCACACCATGAACTGCATTATTAATGACGGCTCTAATGGTTCCAGGCATTGAATTTCTTTTTCGTTTACTTGATGACCTGCAATGTGAAAGCTCTTTGCTTTGTTTTATCTCTAACTTGCCATTTTCTACAAAAATTTCAATATCAGGATCCAAAGGTATATCTAATGTACCTTTCGGGCCTTTAATCTTTATGCTGCCGTTGTGCACATCTACATTAACACCTGAAGGGATAATGACAGGTTTTCTACCAACTCTTGATGTTATCGACATTGCCCACTCCCTACTCAACTATACATAAAACTTCGCCGCCAAGCTTTTGGGCACGAGCAGCACGCTCTGTCATCACACCTTTTGATGTTGAGACAATAGCAATACCCATACCTGCGCTGACAACTGGAAGTTGATCTTTTCGTTTATAATTACGTAAACCTGGTTTACTTATACGCTTAAGTTTTTCTATAACAGGCCGGCCAAGGTAATATTTTAAAACGACTGTTATTGTATTTTTGCCATCTAATACGTTTGAACTATAATTTTCAATATAACCTTCTTCTTTTAATACACGAAGAATAGCTAATTTAAAATTAGACGACGGTAATGTTAATTGCTTTTCACCGACAGATTGTGCATTTCGGATTCTTGTTAACATATCCGCTATTGGATCTTGCATTGTCATTTTTAAATACCCTTACCTTTATACGAGCCTCGAATTAATCGAACCATACTTACCAACTTGCCTTATGCATACCAGGAACAAACCCATTCATCACTGCAGCTCTCATATGTATTCTGCATAGACCCGTTAAGCGATTATATGCTCTGGATCTTCCGCATAATCTGCATCGATGTCTTTGTCTTGATCGACTCGAGTCACGTGGCAGCATTTGAAGCTTAGCTTCAGCATCAATCTTTTCTTCATTGCTTGAATGTATGCTACTTACAATTTCTTTAAACTTTCTTCGCCTGGTATCATACTTTTTATTCAACTTGTCACGTCGCTTTTCGCGTTCGATCATTGAGGTTTTTGCCATAATAGTTAGCCCATGTCTTTTTCTTTAAATGGAAAGCTAAAAGCTTCTAATAAAGCTCGAGCTTCTTTATTCGTTTTTGCATTAGTGGTTATTGTAATATCTAAACCTCTTAACGCATCAATTTTGTCATACTCAATTTCAGGAAATACAATCTGTTCCTTAAAACCAAGACTATAATTACCGCGTCCGTCAAAAGATTTTATTGATAAGCCTCTAAAATCTCTTACTCTAGGCAACGCAACAGTAATCAATCGATCTAAAAACTCATACATGCGTTCACCACGAATGGTAACTTTGCATCCAATTGGCCAATTCTCTCTAAGCTTAAAGCCTGCAATCGATTTCCTGGATATAGTAACCACGGGTTTTTGTCCCGCAATCTTTTCTAAATCGCCCATCGCTGCCGCAATAATTTTTTTATCATCTCTCGCTTCGCCAAGACCCATATTTAATGTAATCTTTGTGATACGAGGTACTTGCATTATAGATTTATAAGCAAATTTTGCTTTTAGCTTTTTAACTACATCGTTTCTATAAAAATCTAACAATCTTGCCATGGCTCACCCGTTATCAAACATCTATTACTTCATCAGTGCTCTTGATATAACGCACTTTACGTCCATCCTCTAATACACGTATACCCACACGACTTCCTTTTCCTGATGCTTGATCATAGAGCATCACATTAGAACGATGTATAGGCTTTGTCTTAATGATGATACCACCACGGTCGCCTGTATTAGGATTGGCTTTAACATGTTTTTTTACCGTATTTATGCCTTCAACAACAACTTTTTCGCCATCTAGCACAACGGATAGAACAATGCCTCTTCTACCTTTATCTTTACCTGTAATGACTATAACTTCATCACCTTTTTTAATCTTTCTCATATTCGTATACTCTTTCTACTTCATACTTACAGTACTTCAGGGGCTAATGAGATGATTTTCATAAAGTTTTCACCGCGTAGCTCTCTTGTTACAGGCCCAAATATACGTGTGCCAATAGGCTGCATTTGTGCATTCAATAGTACTACTGAGTTTTCATCAAAACGTATTAGCGATCCGTCTGAACGTCTTACACCATGACACGTTCTAACTATAACCGCATTTAAAACTTCTCCTTTTTTAACTCTACCTCTAGGAACAGCTTCTTTTACGCTCACTTTAATTACATCACCAATATTCGCATAACGGCGACGTGATCCACCCAGTACCTTTATGCACATAACACGACGCGCACCGCTATTGTCCGCCACATCGAGTATCGTCTGCGTCTGAATCATGCATTAACTCCAATTAATCTGACGGGAAACAAAGACCGCCAATACTATCATGTTTATTATAAAAATAAATAAAGAATTACAAGATATTATAAAATTTATCATGTTACGAATTCATATCTTGTTCGTTCTTTTCCACCACACGAACGAGTTCCCAATGTTTCTTTTTGGATATTGGACGGCTTTGCTTTATCAGTACAATATCTCCAACTTTACAAACATTCGTATCATCATGTGCATACATTTTAGAAAACCGCTTCATGTATTTTCCATATAATGGATGTTTAACTTTACGCTCAACTTCCACTACTATTGTCTTGTGCATTTTGGTACTTACCACAGTACCCATAACACTTCGAATGGCTTCTTTTTGCTCTATCATAGTTTATGAACCTTCTTTCTCACGTACGATCGTTTTAATTCTAGCGATTTGTCTTCTCACTTTTTTGAAAAGGTTCGCTTGAGGTGCTTGACCAATACCTTTTTGTACACGAAGATTAAACTGCTCTTTCATAAGTGACAATAGTTCAGTATTTAATTCTTCAGTTGTTTTGCTTCTTAATTCATTCGTGTTCATTACATTATCGTCCGCTCTTCAAAGATTGTTTTCACAGGCAATTTATCAGCAGCCAGCTTCAATGCCTCTCGTGCAACGTCTTCCGTCACACCTTCAATCTCAAACATCATACGTCCAGGCTGCACTACTGCAACCCAATATTCAACATTTCCTTTACCCTTACCTTGTCTAACCTCTAATGGTTTTTTAGTAATAGGCTTATCTGGAAATATTCTAATCCAAATCTTACCACCACGTTTTATGTGCCTTGACATCGCACGTCGTGCTGCTTCAATTTGTCTGGAAGTGATTCTTCCATGCTCTGATGACTTTAAGCCATATTCACCAAAGCTAACTTTGTTTCCTCGTGTCGCAACTCCACGGTTACGACCTTTAAATTGCTTACGATATTTTGTTCTTTTAGGCTGCAGCATGGTTTACTTCTCCTGTTTTCCTGAAGCTTTTTCTGTAGCTGCTTCATTCTGCTCTCTATCACCAATGACTTCGCCTTTAAATATCCATACTTTGACACCAATGACACCATAGGTAGTGAAAGCTTCTCCTAAACCATAATCAATGTCTGCACGAAGTGTATGTAGAGGCACTCTTCCTTCTCTATACCATTCACTTCTGGCTATTTCAGATCCACCCAATCTACCACTTACGCAAATTTTAATACCTTTCGCACCTAGACGGATTGCTGTTGTTACCGCACGCTTCATGGCTCTTCTAAACATGACACGTTTTTCTAATTGTTGCGCCACAGCTTCTGCAACTAATTTAGCATCCAATTCAGGCTTGCGAACTTCTTCAATACTAATATGTACTGGTATATTTAATATTTTATTAACTTCGTCTCTTAATGTTTCAATTTCTTTACCGCTTTTACCGATAATGACACCGGGTCTTGCAGCATATACTGAAATTTTCGCATTACGCGCCGGTCTTTCAATTTGAATACGGCTTATACCAGCTTGTGCAAGTTTCTTTTTTAAATAGTCGCGTACTTTAATGTCTGCGCATAAGGTATCTGCAAAATCTCTTGCTGATGCATACCATCGCGAAGACCAATCTTTTACTATGCCTAAACGAATTCCTATTGGATGTACCTTTTGTCCCATTATTTATTCTCCTCATTGTTAGACACAATAACAGTAATGTGACAAGTTGGTTTTAAAATCCTGCAACCACGACCTTTAGCCCTTGCATGCATTCTTTTATAAGTACTCGCCTGGTCAGCATAAATTTTACTAACCTTTAATTCATCGATGTCAGTACCTTGATTATGTTCTGCATTCGCAATGGCTGATTCAAGCACTTTTTTTACCACAGCTGCTGATTTCTTAGTACTAAATCGCAACACGTCTAAAGCACGGTCAACTGGCAATCCTCGAATAAGATCGCATACAAGCCGACACTTTTGTGCTGACAGTCTGGCATATTTTAACCTTGCCGCGACTTCCATCATTTACCCCCTGCTATATCTTCTATTTATCTGATGACTTTCCAGATGGCGCTGACTGCTCATCTTTACCTTTAACTTTTTTATCGCCCGAGTGTCCACGAAATGTACGTGTAGCTGCGAACTCTCCCAACTTGTGTCCCACCATATTTTCTGTAATGAAAATTGGTACATGCAATCTGCCGTTATGTACAGCTATCGTAATACCAACCATTTCAGGGAGCACCATAGATCGACGCGACCATGTCTTAACAGGTCGTTTGTTTTTAGATGCTACAGTCTCTTCTACTTTTTTCATCAAGTGTCTATCGACAAATGGTCCTTTTTTTACTGAACGTGGCACTCTATAACCCTCACTTAAATTATTTCAGTATTATTAAAAGATAAAAATATTCAATATCTTATCTATTTCTATCACGTACTCTATACTTTTCAGTACGTTTATTTTTACGTGTTTTGTAACCCTTAGTTGGCACACCCCATGGAGTTAC
>CAYVRW010000059.1:0-14801 GCA_964453575.1 uncultured Coxiellaceae bacterium
CTGCTAAAAATGGTGGGCACGTCGCTGAGGAGCGCTCCTTTGCCCACCCTACAGCGCTATTTAAAATCCTAACTTATTCAATGCCTTCGTATTTAATTCATCAAATAAAGCATATAACTCTGATTTATATTCCTGCATCGTCATTTCTGATATATTTTTATTCAATTCAATAACATCAGAACCTTCTGGATGCACTACATAATAACCTTTTCTATTTCCATCTTTCGTCGAATACACTTCATAAATAATACTGGCATACAATAATCTTTGTTTAACACCTAACGTATTTTTTTCAATAACTCCGTATCCTGCAGGAAATAAAGCATATTCTTCTTTTTGATAAATAGGTTTTACAATGATAACTAATTGTGCGCCCTTATAACTATCTTGATTAATAAGTAATTTTGTTTTATCTGGCATAATCTCTTTGGTAGTGGTTTGCAAAATCACAACCTCAGTACCTTTAGACCATAATTTCTGAGCAAGATCGTTTTCTATACTGTGATTAATATCCCCGGTATTCATACTACTTCGAACCCATTTTTTTCGAAGTATCTTAGTTTCAGCCGTAACTTTATGCATATGGTTATCGAGTTCGGACACAATAGCAATTTTTTTTATGGGCTGTGTTTCCACTACCGATAATTGCTGCATTGCACATGATGTCAAAAAATAAGTACTTATGATAATAAAAATAGTTTTACATTTTGCTTTAAATTTGAACATAACCTGGAGTGCTCCCCGTTATTTTATGAGTAAACGTTCTACGTGAAACTTACAAAGGTTTATCATTTGCAATCTCACTTAGTTATTCAACCGTTACTATCCCACAAACGTCACAAAAGAAGTATTAAAAAACATTATTTCATCATCCCACAGATGTCTCACTTCAGTTGAGTGGCATTAAAAGAGAAGTATTTAAAATCAATTAATATTGATAATTATCAATGAGTTATGCTATTGTTCGGTGACCGAAGTTGCTTCTCGAATAAGGCGTTGCATGATGCTTGCCCTAATAAGATTACTTTTCACGCCTTCCATCACAGGATAATGACGACGGATTTCGATAATCGCCTTATCCATTTTCGACATAAGCATATCAGGCAATCGAATACTGATAACCTCAGTGAGATGATCCATATCTCCTGCAATATCCGCCAATGTTGGATAATCATCAAGCATTAAAAAAGATTCAATAGCCTCAACTATCCATTTACTTTTACCACGCATCCCATAACCGTCACTAATAATGCGCTGTTGCATAGTAAAATGCAGCTTTCTTTGTAATTTAATTGATGTCATCATTGCTTTTGTCATAATCCTATTTCACAAATTCATGTTCTAAAATTTCAATAAGTTTTTTAAATGCTCTCGACGTTTGATCCAAATGAGCCCAATCTATATTTGTAAAGATATGAGCATACTTTTTATATTCAATTCTATTAACCACTGATTCCACAAGTGTTTGAACAACATTGGTATTTAAGGTAAAACCCATATTAATCCGTGATACCGTTCTGCCGCGTTTTGCAGAGTGAGTATTCATGGCAGCTTGTTGTTTCATCACCTGTTTGCTGCGAGCAACTATTTTACGTAGTTCCTTTAAGCTGCATCCATCAATACAAGCTTGCAAAGCTTCTGTACGAATCTCTTCTGAATCGATAGCACAAATAATAGCTGCTTTATCTAAGCTACGAATATTACCACGTTCTATATGGTGTTTTACATCCTCAGGCGCATTTAAAACAGCCAGATAATAGGTTGCTTGCGGTAGTGAAAGACCTGTAATAGTTTTTAAAAAAGTAGCAGTTAAGTGAGTATCTGGATATTGGTGCTGATATTCTGTGATGATATCTTGGATATTGTTAATACGTTCTTCAAGTGTAAGGTCTTCTCGAGCTGTATTTTCTATCCATTGAATAAGTTTTAACTCGAACCCTTTGGGTTTTTCATTATAAACTCTTGCTTCAATCTCATGCTTTCCCGCTAGTATGGAAGCCAAACAACGGCGTTCGCCTGCCACCACTCTATACAATTCACTACGTTTATAGACAACAATGGGATTAATAACACCGCTGCTTTCTATGGTCGCTGCAAGCTCTTGTAAGCGTTCAAGCTCTGCATTTTTACGCACGTATAAGGGATCATTTTTCTCGATCCCTTGCGAAACATCACTTAAGGTAATGGCTAATTTTCTAGGATTATCAGGGTCTAATTCGACACGCGATAATGGCAGAATAGTATTGCGAAAAATACCGCTATTATTTTCAACCACATTAATAGTTTCACTTAAACCTCTACTCAATGCTTGCGAAACTCCAAAACGTTTTTTCTTAGTCATGTGCAAATATCCTCTCTGATATATAGTGGCATACTTCGTTCGCTTCCTGCGCAGCAACATGGTTATTTTGAAAATCAAAAATGGAACGTGGATTAGCATCTTCAGAATCAATTTCAGCAAATACAATACGTTGGCTCAGTTTAACAGGCAACATGTATTTACCAATAGCTGTGTTATCTTGTAAACTGGTAAGAATATCTTTGTGTAAGCGTGTTTGTTTAAACATGTTGGGTAATATACCTACCAGCGATAAAGGCCGATTTTTTTCACGAACAAGCGATTCTTGCATCCATAATTGCAACATCCCATAAATACCTTGTACAGGTTGTTCTTCCATGACAGATGGAATAACAATATGGGTTGCGGCTTTTATAACACTCACAGTTAACGGCCCTTTGGAAGGTGCTGTATCAATGACAACTGTTTCATATGTGGACTGAACGTCAGGAGAATTCAAGAAATTAGTCAGTTGTTTGTGCACCTTTTCAACAACATCACTTCTTCTGACTGCTTCCGCAGCAAGTAATTTTTCAGCATGTCCGGGTGCTAAATCTAAACGTTCGATGTAAGTTGGATATGGAACAACACCTTGTCCATAAAAAATCTCAGCAATGCTGCTGCGACCATCCCAATTCACATCATCTGGATCATCAGGATTAAAATCAGGATGGATGGGGGGCATTAATCCTTCAGGTGATGCAGGATCAATTTCCATTTTAAGGTATTGATGAGAGAAATTACATTGTGGGTCAAAATCAATGGCTAAAGTGCTCTTTTTTTTAACTTTACTAAGATACTCTGCCATGGTTCTACTACACGTTGTTTTTCCTACACCGCCTTTGTTATTCAGAAATGCGATGATCTTCATAGAGAACTCCCTTTTATTGTATTACGTAGTGACTTACTATATCATCTATTTAATATTCTAATAAATAAAATATTAAAAAATAACAACACAGCTAGTTGTTGTTTTGTTTATCTTATAGTTTATCTTTTGTTTAGAGTGGCGTAAGTTTTTGAAAAGTAAAAAAATTTAAGTGTTATTGGTGACGTTTGTGGGACTTTTTGTGACGTTTGTGGGAAGTTAATGTGACATTTATGGTAAGGAAATGTGACAGCTATGGGATTAACTGTGACAACTGTGGGATTAGAAAAAACATCAGCAAAGCATGAATTAAAAAAGCATGCTGCAACCATACATTGCTCTAATACGTTTAGTTTATTACAGCGTAAAATTAGCAATGCATTGCTTTATCATGCCTATAACGAATTACTGCAAAAAGAAGAACATACCATCAGTATTCGTCAACTTTGTAATCTTATTGAATACAGCGGCAACAATCATGCTGCGATAAAAGATGCATTGAGAGGCCTATTATCGACAGTGATAGAATGGAATGTGGTCAACGACACGACAGGTGTCGAAGATTGGACAGCAAGTTCCATTTTGGCTAGCGTGAGCTTACAAGGGCCGCTTTGTTATTTTGCTTATTCGCCTCGTATGAAGCAATTACTGCATTCACCTACGATGTTTGGAAAGATTAATTTATATATACAATCGCGTTTTAAATCGAGTTATGGGTTGGCATTGTACGAAAATTGTATACGGTACCGTGGATTGCCGCATACGAAATGGTTTGATATTGAAACATTTCGTAAATTGATGGGAGTACCTCAAGGTAATTACACCGTATTTCGTTATTTTAAAAGAAGGGTATTAGACAAATCGGTTGAGGAAGTGAATACTTATTCTGATTTGCTTATTGAGCCAGAACTGTTCCGGGAACGGCGACAAGTTATTAAAGTCAGATTTATGCTTAAAGATAGAGCTAAAAAAACTCGTTTAGGCACGACTATTCAACACGACGAATGTACAAATGAAACGGACAATGAAGTGGTTCAATTACGATCTAAAATGATTGTGAATTTTGGTTTATCGCCCAGCCAAGCAGAAAAAGTATTAAATGATTATGATCAACCATTTATTTTAGAAAAAATTACTGTTGTTGAAACATCTAAAAATTATCAATTCGGAAAAGTTAAAAATCTTGCTGCGTATTTTTTAAGCGCTTTAAAGAATGACTATAAACCGGCCAAAAAAAGCAATGATACGCAAAGACAGAAAAAACGTGAAGAAGACATTGCTAAAGCCAATTTAAAAGAGCTACAGCGCAATGCAGAAAAGATTGAGGCAGTCTATGCTGAATATCGAGAAGAATTGATAGATGAGACTATAATGGCTCTGGATAAGGATAAACAAAAACATTTTATGGAAAGTTTTTATCAATACGCTGAAGGGTCTATCAAGACTATTCTTAAGTTACAACGTAAAAGATATTCGCAAGCGACTATTTTAAAGTCACCCCAAATTAAAGCATTACTACGAGAATTTGCTATACGTACTCTTCATGAATTACAAATTAAATTACTTTCAATAGAAAAATACCTGGATCGATTTTCAGAAGCAGAACGTAATGCATGGTATCAGTACAAATTGATTGAATCGCATCATCCGGTGAGAAAGTAGAGTGAGCTTATTGCGCAACAATGCCATTTAAAGCTGATAGGGTACTAGAACAAAAGGATATTTCTTGGGATTGAAATCTTTAGTATTTCGCGTCACCAGCTTTAATTTATGGTGTTTAGCAATTGCTGCTTGAAAAGCATCTGGCAATTTCCATCCATGTCTTTGTCGTAATTGAGCCGCTAAATCCGCTTCAGCTACTGTTAGAGGATATTGTTCAAATTCATCACATAATTTTTTTGCCAGGCTAAGATTTCTTTTTGAATTAAATCCGGTCAATAATTCTGCTCTTGTAATGATTGAAATAGAAATATTCTTCTGGTTAAGCAATATAAAATCAGTCGCTTTCTTAATATCATTAAAATGATCAATGAGTATAACTGTATCCAATAACAATTTCATGACTACTCGTCCCACTCATCGCGGATATTGGTTTGATAGGTTAATCCATCTTCTTCACGCCAAATTCCTCTGGTTTGTTCAAGCAATGAATCAAGATTTGTTTTCATTCGATTAGAATGAATTTGACGATATTCTTGAATGGCTTCTCTAATAATTTCTGCCATTGGGACATGTTTTATTTTAGACATTTGATCTAGCCATTTTTTTTCATTTTCATTCAAGCTGATGATGGTTCTAATCATACAAAAAAACCCTTCAAGTGATATCATTAACATGAATCGATGATATCACTTAGTTTACTTAAATGCAAGAATTCGCAGTCGCTTCTGTATCTTGGATTGAATTCGCCAATTTTATGCACCGAATGATTTGATTTAATAAAAAACTTACATAAAATCAACTGGTTACAATAATGAATCAGATCTTACAACCACCATTTTCAAATAATCTGTCTCAGGAATAGCAAGATGAACAGGATGATCAAGCCCTTGATGACCACGTTCTAGGATTTGCAATGTCATATGTTGACGATATGCCGCACGTCGTAACGCTTCAACCAAATTTTCGTATGTTAAATGCATAGAACAAGAACATGATACTAAAATACCTTGAGGCGCGAGTAACTTGAGTGCAGCTTCATTGATGCGTTGATAGGCTAAAAGACCTTCTTTCATGTCTTTTTGTTTTTTGATAAAAGCTGGAGGATCGAGAATAATGACATCAAATTTTTCTTTTCTTTGATGCAAATTTTTTAGAGCAATAAAAGCATCTTCAGTGATGACAGAAACTTTTTGATCCACTTTGTTAAGATTAGAATTTTCACGAATCCAGTCAGCAGATAGTTTTGAAGAATCGATACAGGTCACTGATGATGCTCCAAATACGGCAGCTTGAATTCCCCAACCTCCTAAATAACTAAAAACGTCGAGAACACGTTTTCCCGCCACATAATTTTTGAGTTGTAGTCGATTAGATCGATGATCAAAAAACCACCCGGTTTTTTGTCCTGACCATAAGGGAGCTTTAAATAGGACATTATTTTCTTCTAACATCACGGTTTCTGGTGGTGTACCAAAGCCTGCAGATACTAAATTTTCTAAACCCTCAGGTTTACGGGAAGAACTGTCGTTTTTAAATAAAATAGAGGTAAGTTCAGGAATCACTTTTAGAAATGCAGCAATGATAATATCTTTTCTTGCATCCATCCCAGCTGTATTTAATTGAATGGCAAGCACATCACCAAAACGATCAGCGATTAAACCCGGCAAATTATCACTTTCGCCATAGACAAGCCGGTAATAAGGTTTTGGAAAAAACCTAGATCTTAAAGCAAGGGCTTTTTTAATGTATTGACAGAAAAAAGCAAGATTCAGACGATCATTTGGATTTTTTGAAAATATACGCCCTATGATTAACGATTGTGGATTAACATAAGCAACACCTAAAATGGTTTTATCATGGGATTCAACAATAACTTCTTCACCTCCCGTGAAAGATTTAATCGGTGAAGCAGAGGTATCGATCTCATTGCTGTAAATCCAAACATGGCCTGAGCGTAAGCGTCGATCTTGGTTCTTTTTTAAGCGAAGTGATTTAATTTGCATGGTAGTTAGCTGTATTATGGATAAAAAAAGTTATTCTAAGCGTAAATGTGCAGATCGGCAACACCTTTAATACACCGGCTGCGTCATACCATCCAATCCATATAAATCATCCCTAAACTGTAAATTTCCTTCATCATCAACCCATGTCGTAAGATAGGTAATAATGACTTTGGTGGGTTTTGCAATTTTAATGTATTTAGTTTTTCCCTGCGTTAAAAGGTCATAGACGATTTCATCGTTCCATTTAGGGTCACTGTCCATGAGATAATCAGCAAGGTCAAAAGCGCGTTCTAAACGTATGCATCCTGAGCTGAAAGCCCGTTTGTCTCTGTCGAATAAGTCTTTTGCAGGAGTATCATGCATATAGATATCATCGGAATTTTGAAATTCAAATTTGACTAACCCTAATGCATTTTGTTCGCCTGGTTCTTGACGAAAATGATATTGAAAGCCATCTTCTCTTGCTTCATTCCAATCGATGTCAGCGGGATAAATTTCTGTTGCGTTAATATCTTGGCGGTTGAAGATTTTAATGTTCATTTCAGTAAGGTAATCTGGATTTTCGATGACTTTAGGAATAATGTCTCGTTGCGCAATTTTTCTAGGAACGTTCCAATAAGGATTAAGCACCAGTCGTGTGACGGTGGAAATAAGTTCAGGAGTGGGACGTTCGGGTTTTCCTACCACAGCTCTCATGGTCAATACTCGTTGGCCATTATCGACTAATTCGAGACGGTAAGCAGGGATATTGATTAAAATGTAGCGATTATTGAGTTCACGAGAAAGTTTAGCCCATCTGTCCATATTGACTCTGATTTGCATAAGCCTTTGTTCTGGTGGAATGTTTAATTCGTAAATGGTAGCGCTGCCTACCACGCCATCTGGGTTTAAACCATGCGTAAATTGAAAATGTTTGACGGCTTCAGTGAGGTTAGGATCAAACCTAGTTAATCCAGTATCATTTTCTGGCTGTAGATCGCCAGTTGCTCTCAAACGCTCGCGTAAGGCCAAGATAGCAGCATTTTTTTTGCCTGGTTTCAGTGCTGCATCTCCAGGGATCGTAGCCCAAGGGTGCGAAACAGCATTTTCATAAATGGGCAATGTGCGTTGCAGTACTTCATAGTTTAAGTTGGCGATAGACACAGGGTCGGGTGTAGCAAATTCAGGCGCGGTATCTGCAAAACAAGTGGTTAGCGTAAAAAATAAAGACAATATAATTAGAGTTAATCGTTTCATGAACAATCGAGGTAGACCACTCATGACTCGCTCCCTATTCTTGTTTTTTAATTAATTTTATTTTAACACGATCCATTGTTATTAGAGGAAGTTAACACGTAATTGTAATGATAGTAAGCATACTGAGTTATTAAGCATAAATATGGAGTTATGCCATGCTCAATATAACTCCATATACAGGTTTACTTTAAAAAGCCGAAGGTTTTTGCTGCAGAAGCATTTTTTGCAGCATCAGGAGGAAGTGGATTTTGTTTCACCTGTTTATTCGGATCTGTCTTAAATAATCCCACATTGGATTGTGCATGAGCAGCAGCCAAGATGTTTTCAGGCTCACCATGTTTTTGCTCATTATTTTCATTGGCAAGTGTTTTCTTAAGTAAAGCTGAATAGCTCATGGCATCTATTTGATGTGTGGTTGCAGCTGGCGGTGGAGGTGGTGTCAGTTTTTCAGCATTTGTTTCTACCTCGCGATTGGCTTCAAGTGCTGCTGCCCGGGTAATGAGCTTTGGGGGCGTCACTTTAGCTGGTTTAGTCACTTCAAAAGCTGGCTTAGTTTTTCCAGCTAGATGTTCAAAACCTTCAATGACTATGCCTTCCTCTTTAAAGTCTTTTATATTTGGGAAGTGGTCTTTAAAATATAATACAGGATAAATGTGCTGTAAAAAGATAGGTAAATTGATATCTAAAGTAGCAGCTTGGGAGGGCGAGAGTTCATAATCATTACGCAGTTTATCGATGTTAAAAAGAAACTTTGGGAATAACATTTTTGCTGGTTTTAGCTCGTGAGCAGCAGCACCTAAAAAATATAACCTGCGCTGGTAAATATCTATCACTTCAAGCGAAGAATCATGAAAATTTTTTCCTGAATTAGCATAACGTACGTTCAATTTTAAAGAGTGGGTATCTTCAATGTTATCCATCGCTTTTTGTATAAGTTGTTTTATGTCCGCAATTTTTTTCTGAATAGAAGCATGAACTTTCAATGCAAGTTCATCATCTTCCTCCAGTTTAACCTGAAGTAATTTAATTTTATCTTCAAGAGAAGTGGATTTATAAGTCAAAGGCTTAATCTTGTCTTCGCAAGTTTTAACTTTATCTTCTATGGATTTTATTCTGTCATCAATTTGATTACGTATATACATCAAGAGTGCAAAGGAAACGCGGCAAAATTTTGAATCAAACAAAGCAGTTGAATAATTGCGATAACCGCCTTCACCCGCGGCACATATAATTTCTGCCCATGCGTCAATTCGGTTATTTCGGGTGGCGTCGTCAATTAAAGCTCGGACTTCCGAGTATGAATTTGCCGAATCTTTAGTTGAATTGCGCCCACTCATTCGAAGTAAGCTATCTTTAAGTTTAATCGCATTATCACGCAGCATCGTGAGACCTGAATAATGGTCATTCTTGGAATTGTTAATGACAGATTTATATTCTTCCTCTATATTATTGGCATTTGGATAAGTTTTTAATAATTCAGTAAGTATGGTTTTATTTAAAAAGGGCACGATAGCTCTCCTTCTAATTTCAAATCCGTAAACATTTGCCATGCTAACGTGTTTTCCTTAACAAAAGCAAGCGTAAGAGATGTTACTTGACTCGAATTAATGTCATCGGTACGCTGTGAAGGTTTTGAATGAGCTCAATAGGGAGCGTTGAAAAGTGAACATTGTTGCGCGTTTTGAAATTCCATATTATCAAATCTTAAATGAGGAAGGGAAAATAAGTACAGATGTTCCCGAATTTGCCAAAGATCCTCATCATTTAATACGACTTTATCGAGTGATGTTACTTAATCGACTGTTTGATATGAAAGCAATAGCACTCACGCGTACGGGTAAGTTAGGAACTTATCCTTCAGTTCGCGGCCAAGAAGCGATGTTTGCAGGCATGGGTGATGCCATGGAAAAAACTGATGTGTTTGTACCTTATTATCGTGATGTAGGAACATTGGTACAACGAGGTGTTACCTTAAAAGAAATATTATTATATTGGGGCGGCGATGAACGCGGTAATGCATTTGAGTGTGGAAGCCAAGATTTTCCTTATAGTGTACCTATAGGAACACAATTGCTGCATGCTGCAGGTGTGGCAACTGCTTTTCGCATTCGGAACGAAAAACGTGCAGTAGTTGTGACTTGCGGTGATGGCGGTACTTCACAAGGCGATTTTTATGAAGCTATGAATGTAGCAGGCATCTGGAAGTTACCCATTGTTTTTGTGATTTGTAATAATCAGTGGGCCATCTCAGTCCCGCGCTCTAGACAAACGGCAGCACAAACATTGGCACAAAAAGCCATTGCTGCGGGATTTTCTGGAGAACAAGTGGATGGTAATGATGTGATTGCTGTAAGAGAACGTGTTTTTCAGGCATTGAAAGATGCACGTTCCCAGCATCAACCAAGACTGCTTGAATTAATCAGTTATCGACATGCAGACCATACGACAGCAGATGATGCAAGCCGCTACGAACCAAAAAATCAACGTGAAGAAGCATGGAAAAATGAACCTATTGCACGATTATATACTTATTTAACAAATCTTGGTGTTTGGTCAAAAGAAAAAGACCAAGCATTAAATGAAGAATGTGCGGCTATTGTCGAACAAACGGTACAAGATTATTTAGCCATCCCTAAAGACCCTCCAGAAGTCATGATGGATTATCTCTATGCAACGTTACCCGAAGCTTATAAAGAACAACGTGACATGTTAAAACAGAGGGAGACAACACATGGCTGAAATAACCTTGGTTGAAGCAATTAATCAAGCGCTTGCTTACGAAATGCAAGCTGATCCATCGGTTGTGGTATTGGGTGAAGATATTGCGAAAAATGGCGGTGTGTTTCGTGCGACAGTAGGATTACTTGATAAATTTGGCCCAGAAAGAGTACGTGATACACCATTGGCAGAGTCCATGATTGCAGGTTTATCCATTGGTATGGCATCCCAAGGATTAAAACCGGTTGCTGAATTTCAGTTTATGGGATTTATTTATCCTGCACTCGATCAAATCATTAATCATGCAGCGCGTATGCGCAACCGTACACGCGGCCGATTAAGTTGCGGTGTGGTATTTCGCACACCTTGCGGCGCAGGCATTCACGCACCTGAACATCACTCGGAAAGCACAGAAGCCATTTTTGCCCATATTCCCGGGTTACGTGTGGTGATACCTTCATCTCCTGTAAGAGCTTATGGTTTATTACTTGCAGCCATTCGTGATCCTGATCCGGTGATTTTTCTTGAACCATCTCGATTATATCGTTGGGCTAAACAAGAAGTTCCTAATGATGGCAAAGCATTGCCCTTAGATAAATGCTTTACGCTACAAGTAGGTACTGACATTACCCTTGTGACCTGGGGTGCAATGGTTAAAGAAACCATTGCTGCGGCAAATCGATTAGCAAAAGATGGCATCAGTTGTGAAATTATCGATGTAGCGACGATAAAACCCCTAGACATTGAAACCATTTTAGCATCGGTTGAAAAAACAGGCCGTTTAGTTATTATTCATGAAGGGCCTAGAACAGGCGGAGTGGGAGCAGACATTGCAGCCCTTGTTTCCGAACGCGGATTAATGTTTTTGCAAGCACCCATACAACGTGTCACAGGATATGATACGATAGTTCCCTATGCACGCCTCGAAAAAGTATATATTCCTAGTGAAAATCAAATTATAGAAACCGTTAATAAAGTAATGGAGTTCGCATGAAAATATTTCATTTGCCTGATTTAGGCGAAGGCTTAGCTGAAGCAGTAATTAAGGAATGGATTGTGAAAGAAGGTGATGAAGTTAAAGTCGATCAACCACTGCTTTCCATGGAAACAGCAAAAGCTGTGGTAGAAGTACCCTCTCCCTATGCAGGCCGCATAAGTAAATTGTATGGAAAAAACGGTGATCTCATTCAAACGCATGCACCTTTAGTGGAATTTGATATCGAAGATCAAGCTCCTAAAAAAGATAAAGGCACAGTCGTTGGTAATTTAGAAGAAAGCGAAACTGTATTGGATGAAGGCGATGTTATTATCGGTATTCCACAAAAAACGATACCCTCTGTTAAAGCGCTCCCAGCCGTGCGATCATTAGCAAAACAATTGCAAGTCGACTTAAATTTAGTAAAAGCAACCGGCCCTAATGGACAAATTACCGCAGAAGATGTTAAAAAACATGCTGGGCAGTCAACCCCTGTATCTTCCAACGTTTTACCTCTACGCGGTGTACGTCATTTTATGGCGCTTGCCATGACCCAATCGCATCAAGAAGTCGTGCCTGTCACTATTTCAGATGAGGCAGATATTACTGATTTATCTAAAGATGCTGATTTTACCGTTTATATGATGCAGGCCATTGTTGCAGGGGTGAAAGCTGAACCTGCATTGAACGCATGGTTTGATGGCAAAAAAATGGAACGCATTTTACATGATGAGGTGAATTTAGGTTTAGCGATTGATACCGAAGAAGGATTATTTGTTCCGGTGGTGAGAAATATCGCTAAAAAATCCGCAACAGATTTACGTGCAGACATCAATAAATTTAAATCCGCTGCAAAAGACCGTAGTTTAACACCGCAAGATTTTCAGGGCGGTACCCTAACATTATCGAATTTTGGTGTATTTGCCGGTCAATATGCCACATTGATTGTCGTGCCGCCCATGGTTGCAATCCTTGGCTGCGGAAGAATTCGTGAAATAGCGGGTGTCCATGAAGGTAAAATTGAAATTCGACGTATAGTACCCTTATCCTTATCTTTTGATCATAGGGCGATAACAGGCGGGGAAGCGACTCGATTTTTAGCTGCTGTTATGCATTATTTGCAAAAAAAATAACAGCTCAGGGAGAATGTTATGAGCAAACAACTTAATTTTGATCTTGGCGAAACCATTGAAATGTTGCGTAATTCAGTTCGCCATTTTGCAGATAGAGAAATTGCACCGCTTGCGGCCGATATTGATATCCAAAATAAATTTCCCACGGAACTCTGGAAAAAATTGGGAAGCATGGGCATGTTAGGCATTACGGTAGAAGAAGTCTACGGTGGTTCGGGCTTAGGCTATCTTGAGCATGCTATTATTATGGAAGAAATCAGTCGTGCATCGGCATCAGTAGGTTTGAGTTACGGCGCTCATTCGAATTTATGCGTTAACCAAATTCGCTTAAATGGAACGGGAGCTCAAAAGAAAAAATTTCTGCCTAAATTATGCAGCGGGGAATATGTAGGCGCATTAGCAATGAGTGAAGCAAACTCAGGTTCCGATGTCATGAGTATGCAATTGCGTGCTGAAAAAAAAGGTGATCATTATATATTAAATGGAACGAAAATGTGGATCACCAATGGTCCAGATGCCGATGTTTTAGTGGTTTACGCCAGAACTGATAAAAACGCAGGTTCAAAAGGCATTACCGCTTTCATTATTGAAAAAGACTTTGATGGTTTTGCAACGGCACAAAAATTAGATAAATTAGGTATGCGCGGTTCAAATACTTGCGAGCTTATTTTTGAAAACTGCCTTGTGCCAGCTGAAAATGTATTAGGTACTGTGAATCATGGCGCTAAAGTATTGATGAGCGGCTTAGACTATGAACGTGTGGTTTTAGCAGCAGGTCCGGTAGGTATTATGCAGGCAGCCCTTGATATTGCGCTGCCTTATGTCCATGATCGTAAACAATTCGGCAAAGCTATCGGTGAATTTGAACTGATTCAAGCAAAAATAGCTGATATGTATGTTGGGCTTATGTCATCAAGGGCTTTTCTTTATACGGTGGCTAAGGCTTGTGATAGAGGTGAGGTGTCGCGAAAAGATTCGGCTGCGGTTATTTTGTATACTTCTGAAAAAGCAACCATGATAGCATTACAAGCGATTCAAATATTAGGCGGGAACGGCTATATTAATGACTTTCCCACCGGCCGTTTATTGCGAGATGCTAAGTTATATGAAATTGGCGCAGGCACCTCTGAAATTCGTCGTATGCTTATTGGTCGAGAATTGTTTGCAGAAGTGTAGAGGTTTCTGCAGAAGAAGGCGAGATATTCATTTTTTAGCGACTTGTTGTCAGGATGACAACACCAAGCACAGGGATGTGCTGTTTGGAGCGTAAAAATGAATATCTCGCCTTCTTCTGCAGAAATAAATTTAAATGAAAGGAATAAACAAATGGATTTTCGAACCCAACTAAATCCAAAAGATGAAATTTTTCAGCGTAATAGCGAAGTGATGCAATCACTCGTCAATGATTTGAAAAGTAAATTAGCACTTATTGCTAAAGGCGGCAATAAAAAAGCAAGAGAACGGCATTTACAACATGGTAAATTATCCGCGCGAGAACGCATTCAGTTATTGTTAGATTCAGGTTCCGATTTTTTGGAATTATCAGCTTTTGCAGGTTATGAATTATACCCTGATGAAATACCTGCTGCTGGGATTATTACGGGCATTGGACGCATTCATAACATTGAATGCATGCTTATTGTGAATGATGCAACTGTAAAAGGCGGAACGTATTATCCAATCACTGTCAAAAAACATTTACGCGCCCAACAAATTGCCGCAGAAAACCGCTTGCCCTGTATTTATTTAGTGGATTCAGGCGGCGCTTATTTACCGAAACAAGATGAAGTATTTCCAGACGTCAATCATTTTGGACGAATATTTTATAATCAAGCCAATATGTCAGCACAAGGTATTCCACAAATTG
>CAYVRW010000060.1:0-14619 GCA_964453575.1 uncultured Coxiellaceae bacterium
AAATGACTTTTACTTTCGTCAATGAAACCTATGAACCTATGCGTGCCAATCAAAAAATTTCTTATCTGATGATAGCATTTGCGATCACACCCGGACTAGCCGTTATGATAGGCGGATTTCTCAGCAGCCATTTTAACTGGACAAGTACCTTTTATGCAGGTGCAATTTACGGTGTGATTTTGTTATTATTAACAACAATTTTACCGGAAACAAAAAAAGATTTAGATTATCACGCACTTACTTTTCGTCAATTAGCAAATGGATATCTTACTCAATTTAAAAATTTTCAGTTAATTAAAAGTAGTATACTCATGGCTTGCGCTACCAGTTTCACCTATATTTTTGCAGCACTAGCTCCTTTTGTTGCAATCAATCTTATGCATATGAGTGAATCTGCATATGGAACGGCTAACCTTTTACCTCTCGCAGGCCTCATAGCGGGTTCATTTTTAGCTGCCCAATTAATAAAAAAATATCAGCCAATTTTGATTATTAAGACAGGCATTGTCATTACTCTTGCCGCGAGCACCATGATGTTGATCGCTTTATTCATAAAATCATCACCGTTAGCATTATTTGTTCCCATGATATTTTGTCAATTGGGATTGACTTTAATATTTGCTAATGCCTCTGCCATGGCCATGAAAAATGTATCAGATAAAGCTTATGCTTCATCTGTCATGAATTTTATTAGTATCGGATTTGTAGCGATAGTTGTTTTAAACAGTGGACTGCTTCCATTGAGTTATTTTATTTTACCAACAATTTATATAGGTATTGTGTTGCTTATGTGGGTTATAAGCAAATATCTCGAAGGAAATTCGCTTCACCCCAATGAATCATATTGAAGTGAAGCACTATACCCATTACAACTAACTTATACGATTTGTAGCTTTAGCATTTTCATGCATAGGTATCACATTTTGATCACGAAACATTAGCTGATTATGATCAAAATTTTGATCATTTGGATTATGAAAAAAATCTCGATATTTTTTAACAGCAAGACTTTGTTCGATATGTTCATGATGAATGTCACCATCTTTCATTATCAACTGTAGATTAAGCATTTTTGTATTAAAAGCATTTTTTGTTTCTGTAAAAAAACTTCCTAGAATTCTTATTGTTTGAATACGACTAAATTGAGTAAACCTAAACATAATCAGACACTCTCCAATTTATTTCATTATTTTAATTTCACACATTTTTTTAAACACTATATGACTCATATTCTAAAGATTGACTGCAAAAAAAGCAACAACAACCATCAAATAGCTTTCAAATCATAAAAAATATGATATGTTGATAATTATGTGCTGACGGATCACGCACTTTTATGTTGTAGGGATAACAACTGGCAATTATTTGACTTTTGTAAGTATAACAACAAGGGGAAGAATAATGATTGATTGGGTATCCATCGTAGGTTACGTTGCAGCATTGTTTGTGGTTTCAACTTTTTGTATGAAAACTATGATTCCATTACGGTGTTTCGCAATTGCAAGTAATTGTTGTTTTATTATCTATGCTTATTTTACATTTCCTATTTTATACCCAGTTTTGATGCTTCATGGGTTTTTATTGCCTTTAAATTGTCATCGTTTAATGTGTTTACTTAGAGATAATTCTCATAAAAAACATCTGCAAGTAAAACATTAAAGCTATAAAAGCGCTCCTACATCACTTTCTGCGAAGAAGGTTATGTAGGACGCGTAGTGGGTTTAGATTCTTTACAATATCCTAATTCAGCACAAAAAGAACAAAGCTGTTTTTTTTGCGAATACCAGCCTATAGTTAAACAAGGTATCTTAATGCCAAAAATACGTTTTAATTTAACTTTATGCTTTTGAAAATATTGTTTCTTATTACGACTTAAAAAACCATAACTTTTAACTGCTAAATCTTTGTTATCTGTTTCAACATATTCGTCGTAGCCGCCAAAAAGTATTAAGGAAGTAAAATTCCAAGGATGGGAATGAGGCTCATCTTTATCATCATCTAGAAAAAGATGCACTTTAAGAGATCCTTTTTTAAAATAAACAGACATTCTTTTTATAAATGAATTTCCGCCTGAACGAATGGTTTTAAATCGTATTTTCGTTTGTAACTTAGAAAAATTTTCCATAATTCACTTCCCTGTGATGTTTATTATGCCGGTTGCGGTCGGGTCTCTGATAATGTATTCACTTCATTTAATTCATGAAGCAACAACGCTGACTGGGGTGATAAATATGCTTCTTTAACAATTGCTTCAGACGTTGGCATCCCTTTACTTGTTTCAAACGTTTTACTAGCTTGTGCAAAAAAAATAAATTCTTTATTTCTCAATTGAATTTGATTAAAAAGTTTGATGGGTGTTTTATCTTTATCAATGTTTTTTTCCTCCAAAAGTACTTCATCGGTAGCTTCGATTTTGTCTTTAGGTACTGTTTTTACATCTTTAGAAACAGGTTTGGCATCTTTTTTCATCACTGCATTGGCAGATAATTTTTTACTTTCTGCCTCTAGCTCATTAGTACGACCTTTTAATAATTTTAAAATAGTCGCCTGGGCACCTAATTCATTCATTTCAGTAAGCGAAACATTGTCATAGGGATGAAGTTGGTAATCTTCAATAAGAGCTTTATTTTTGGCTATGACATATTGTTTCTGTTTAGTTAAATATAACAAACGACTGCGCAAAGATGCCATGAACTCAGCGTGAATAGTATAACCATAGTAATTGGCTCTATATTCAAGTTGGCTCATAACAAATGATTTCATTCCTCTATTAACATCAATAGCATTAACCAAATATTTTTGATATTTATCGAGATGATTACGGTCCATGCAAATATCATCATAATATTTTTTTATATACTCTTGCATGTCTTGGTTTATGATGTAAGGTATATCAATTAATGCATAATTTTTATAAATCAAAAACTGTTCTAATTTTTTTATTTGTTCATCTATTTCAGCTATCGTACTTTGGCGATAAGTTAACCTAGATTTATAATAAATATGTTTTTGTTTGAGATATTCCGTTGGAATTCGCAATTCATGCATAATTTGATTATGACGATTGATAATCAAATTTACTTTATTTAATAATGTTCCTTCTTTTAACCTAAGTTCTAACTCAAATTGATCGGCAATGCATGTTAATTTTTCAAGCCTATCATTTAATGTACTTAACTGTTTTTTTATTTCATCAGTAAAAGGTGTGGATTTTTCAGCAATAATAGCTTGATAATCAAACTCGCTTAACGAAGAATAAACTCTGCGTAGATTGCTATAAAAGGCTGGCCAATAATACACGCTGCCATATAAAAAGCTGGATTGCTGATACTCTTCGTGATCATCAAGAACTTTTTTTACACCAATAATACCGTTTAATAATAATTTTGCGTTTTTAATGATGTCCGTATCTATTTTGTTTTCTGGATAATAATCGATAGTCGAAGATTTTTTTTCATCACCAGCAAAGTGTACGTCATATTTTTCTTTATAAATGTTTCTTAATTGTTGATCACTTTTTTTAATTAGGGTGGTAACAAAATCTTCTCCTTGATCTTCTTTTTTTTCAGGTATGGGTTCTGGTAATTTTAATTGTTTTCTTCGTACATAATTTTCTTGATACTGCTCCAAAGTTATCACTTGTGCTATCATGAAATCAGATACTTTATCTAAATTTTCTTCTGTGCATAATCGGCTTAATTCTTGCATTTTAGTTATGATTTTCGGTAAAACCACGGTAAGACTTATATCTTTCAAATAACTTAAATAAGTAGTGACTATACTATTGGTAGATAGATAAACTTTCAAATTTTCGTAGAAATACGAAAGATCATGCATGATCATGATTTTATAACCCAATGACGCACCCAATAATCCATATTGGGTCGTCATTTTTTCTGCCATCCTTTCTATAGCAGATAGCATATTTACGAACGCCTTTAAATCACGTATCGTAGGTAAATCATCTTCTAAGATTCGATAAATTCCGGATTGATCTTCTTCTAATGATGCTACTAATTCATTCCATGCTGATGGCTCTATCACTTCCTCTACCATATGCATGATAATTTTTTTCAACTCTTGAACTTTTTCATATATTAATTTTATTGTCATATGCTTTTTTCTTATAATTAAAGTTAATTAAGTTTTTTAGGTATCACTTCGTATTCTACCGTTTTAAGACTTTTACCATGTTCCCAAGGTCTCGCATAGCTTAATGATATTTTAGTGGTTTTTGAATTTTTAAAAAAATGAGGACTTGCCTGAAATATCCATTGTTCATTACCTGGCGCACCAATTAATGATGTATGCGGAGGTATATAAGTATGACTTTCTAATGATAGCAATTTATGATCGTAGTTCTTTAATGACCACGAATATCCTGTTGTTCGATTTGATTCTAATTTAATAGTGAACTTTGGCTGATCTTGATGAACATAAATGGTGTTAGTTTTAGCAAACGATGCGCCGCTTAACAACAGTAAAAGCATAATCAAATTAAATGATAACTTTATTCGCATATCCTTTCTCCTAATGTCGTTCATTCATTCCCGATAACTATGTTATAATGTCAATAACATGAAGTCGATAATATTCTGTATATAGGAGTATGACTATGTTTTGGGTTGTTAATTGCAACACATCAACTTGTAAAATTTATGCCTATAAAAAACCCCATCAAATAACACTTTTAAAAGAAATCAATCATCCCGAAAACAAACTTAAAGATAGTGAACTTGTCTCAGACAGACCTGGACATTATCAAGCAGGCACTGTCGCTCGTGGAGCTTATTCCCCAGAGACTGACCCAAAACATGTAAAAATTATAGACTTTTTAAAAGAAGTTGCAAAAGAACTAGACCATGGCAGAAATGAACAAGCCTATCGCAATTTAATCATTATTGCATCACCACAAACCAGCGGATTTTTAACGCAACAATTAAATAAACATGTGAACGACTTAATATCAAATCATATTCATAAAGACATGATACATCTTTCTGATAAAGAATTATTGGACTTTCTCAAGGAAAATGCGCAATATCCAGACTCATAACCGCATTGCAATTCTTCCAAACCCAGCATATAGAAATGGAATAAAACTTTCTGCCGGATTGAGCTCTGAAACACCATCGCCCGCAAGGTATTCAATGCCTAATTCTGCCATCATATGTTCTGTGATGAGATAGGTAAGACCTACACCAAATTTAGGGCTTAATTTCCATCGATTACTTAATAAATCGTCTCTATGTATGCCAGCTGCACCTACACTTGAATAGATCCTAAAATCGGTATTACGCGGAATCACAATCATGAACTTACCAACCAGTGAGATAGCCTGCGTGTGGGTAACAAATCCTGTTAAATTATTTTCAAAAGTAAATAAACTGGCAGGATCAAAATAGACTTTTGCGGTAGGATAGTGCATATAAGCCGCTTCAAAGGCAAAGGCATGATTGACTTCATAGCCGCCGTATAAACCCCATAACGTACCGTTTTCAGAAACTCTAATAGGTGTTGATAGGCCTAAAGCCGCATTATCATCCGGTGGAATCAAATAACCCCAAGTGGTTGCTCCATAGCCGACTGTTACACCCAAATATCCCGGAAAACGGTATTTATATTCCACCATGGGTGCAGAATCGCTAAAACGAGACGCATATCCCGTATTCAAGATAAAAACTAAAGACAGTGCGAGTAATAGATTTTTGAAATTCATGAGTCATTGCTTAATGAAATGATTCAGAGCAACAAATATTTATTGCTCTGAAAAAATTTAGCAGAATCCCTTACATGCATTTTTTATAACATGTACCCGTACCTAAACGGTAGCAATCCCAATCTTGCATACATTGTTGAACAGAAACAGGTCTAATCTGAGCGCCTTTAGTGACTGCAAATTCACAGGCTTTTTGTTGGGTTCTATAAAATGCAATCATGCGGTCATAAATGGTTTTTACATCTTTACACATACCGGCAGGCAGGCCGCCATCTACTTGGCAATGACATGAAGCAATGGATGCAAATTTAGCACAAAATGCTGGATTATCAGTGGGAGGTGCCTGTTCGCAAGTAGCCAATGGCTTTGCCGTATTTGCAAAACAAGAGAAACTCATGAGTAACAATATAAATGCAAATATTTTTTTCATTTCAACTCCCTTTCATTAGGAAATAATCACCGTGGACTTGCATTCTAGCAATATGAATTTTTGCTTGCAACAAGGTATAATAATATTTATCTACGGTTAATAAGGACGTTGATTATGATGATTAAACGATTACTTTTAGCTTTAGTTTGTACTTTCTTCATTCACTTCACTTATGCCAGCCCTACTCAAAATCCCGAAGCCTTATGGCGAACCTATGATCTTAAAGGCCAGCCTCGTAGTGTTCTTAAATTTTATATCACAAATGGTGAACTTAGGGCTGATGTGGTCAGAATACTTCGAGAAAATGGCACTTACTGCGTCAATTGTAAGGGCAACCTAAAAAACAAGCCTTATCTTGGGATGACTATTATTCACGGCCTTCGCTGGAAGAAAAATAAATGGGTCAATGGCGAGGTGTTAGATACCGACACGGGTAATACTTATAGTTGTAATATTACCCTGTCTGATGATGGTGACACCATGTATTTACATGCTTATAAAGGAATTCCTTTGTTTGGGCGTACAGTTCACTGGAGGCGTGAATCAAATGCGTAGCCAACATGGTGGGCACGTCGCTGCACTCCTTTGCCCACCCTACATCTTATACTTTGTAACGGCACCCACCAAATTTCCTACGTCGTGAGCGCAGTCAAAATTCTTCGTTTTCCACTAAATGGCGCCCTGCCGTGCATTGCTAATATATTGTCTAACACAAGCACATCACCTTTTTGCCATGGAAAATAAACCGTATTCTTATTTAATGTATCCAAAATATAATAAAGGTCTTGCCTAGGAATAAGTGTGCCATCCCTAAATTGAATTTCATGTAATCGTGTTCGTTTTTGAAAATAAAACAACTTGGCTCCTATGTATCGTTTTATGCCTAACAAACGCGGATTAAAATCATACAAATGAGCTTGATTAAACCAAACTGTTTCCTGCGTTAAAGGGTGACTACAAATCGCGGGACGATTTTGTTTTATTTCCAACCAATCATTACGCAGCCAACGCCACATAAAATCATTGTCTAAGCATTTTTGCTCAACTTCTTTTTTTTCATATGTTTCAAATACTTCAATCCAGGATTTATGAGATCGTTGCAAACGGTTGACCCATTCCATGATTTTGCTTTGATAATAATAACGTGAAATATACGTTAAACCTTTTTCATCAAATTTTTTAATAAAGTGATTATCAAAAGCATGATAAACACGTCTTGCATCAGCAATAATGGTTTCGCCTCTGGCAACCGGTGCTATATCGCAATAAAAATAAATATGTCTTGGGAAATGTTTAATAAAAGATAACTCTTGATGCAAAGGGATATGAAAAGAAGGAGGAGCTTCCGTTGAGGTATAAACGCCATTTTCAACTTTATCTCTAGGACTATCACCGCCAATATAATTCACAAATTTACCAAAACCTAACGACTCAATAGTCAATGAAAAATCTTTAGCGCAGGTAACCGGAAACCCTCTAAACAACAAAGCTCCATGTTTTAATAAGGCCTGTTCTATAGACGGCCTATTTTCTTGTATAATGCGCGAAAAATTCTCAAAATTATCCACGGGTTTTTGCGAAGTCACAACCGCTGGAAAATCACCCTCCATGCGTAAGCCATCAAAAGGTATTGTCATTTCATATCCTTATGTTTTAATGTACGATACTAATAATTTTTACATATTAATCATAAGGATTGAAATGGATTTTTATAATAGATTAAATTATAGCCTTGGTAACGAGGATTGGGACGTAGAAAAACAAGCTCTAAAAGTCAACAACCATGATAGAATTGTGTGCGTCACTGCCAGCGGCGATCGCCCTCTGCACTTACTTATGACACCCTGCACTGAAATTATTTCAGTAGACATGAATTATATACAAAATTATTTACTTGAATTAAAAATAGCTGCTCTCCACCATCTTGATTATGAAAAATACCTTGCGTTCTTAGGATGCGAGGATGCAAGTGATAGAGTTTCCATGTTTAATTCATTAAAATTACATTTATCAACCGACGCATTAAAGTTCTGGTCAAAAAATCAAGCCATGATCAAAAAAGGAGTTATTTACCAAGGCCGAGTGGAACGCTTCACTAATATCGCATCAAAAGTTCTAAATCTTATCAAACATAAAAAAATAAGCACATTATTTTCATTTGATGATATTGAATCACAAAGAGAGTTTGTTGCAAAAAAATGGGATACAGCAACCTGGAAATGGATTTTTCATGTATGTTTAAATCCCAATATTATGAAATTTATGATCAATGATCCTGGGGTTATTTCCTATATTGAACCCTCGATCAAGCCTGGAGAATATATTTACTCCAGAATGATTAATTATCTAAATCATCATTTAGCAAAAAAAAGTGCCCTACTGCAATTAATTTTAATTGGAAAAATTTTACCTGACGCTTATTTCCCTTATTTGACCTTCGAAGGTTATAAACAAATACGTAAAAATGTTTCAAAAATATCCTTCAAAACCACTAATATCATTGATTACATGAACCATCCAGACACTGGGAAATTCGATTGTTTTTCTATGTCAGATATTGCATCTTACATGCCTCAAGAGAGCTTTAATTATTTATTAAAAGGTATGCATAATGCATCCAACCATCGGGCACGTTATTGTATTCGTAAGCTTATGAGCAATCATGCGATTCCAGCTGACTTAGCCATACATTTTAAACGCAACTCTGAGTTAGAAAAAAAATTGGAGCATGAAGAATCCAATTTTGTCTATCGATTTATTGTGGGTGAAGTGCTTATATAATAATACGATATAGATGTAGGGTGGGTAAAGGAGCGCTCCTTTACCCACCCTACATCTATTTTTTTAAATATTTTTCGGGATCAAAACTCACGTTAGGTAAAATAATATCTAACCATTTCGGCAAATACCAGTTCCATTTACCCAATATAGCCATAGTCGCAGGCACTAATATAGTTCTAATGATATAAGCATCGACCGCAACAGCAATGGCAATGCCTAATCCAAATGCTTTTACAATAAGAACATCCGCTGACATAAATGATAAACATAAAAAAATCACGATAATGGCAGCACTGGTAATAATCTTCCAACTTCTTTCAATACCAAAAATAATACTTTGGGTCGTATCGTTAGTCTGCTCATAACATTCTTTTATGCGAGTTAATAAAAAGACTTCATAATCCATGGAAATACCAAACAAGGCACAAAAAATAATAATCAATAAACTGATATCCAGCATACCTTGCGGTTCGAAATTAAGCCATTCATGCATATAGCCCATTTGAAAAACTAACACTAAAATTCCATAACTGGCAAATAAACTCAACACTGTTGTGATAATGGCTTTTAAAGGCAAGACCACTGAACGCAGCACGAACAAGAGCGTGATGTAAGTAAAACCCATGATCCATAGCAATGCATAAGGAAAAGTTTTAGCAATGCTATCTAATACATCAATGATATTAGCAGACGCTCCGGTCAATTGAATTGTCATCTTTTTTTCAAGTTTAGCGGCCCTTAATTCCTTGATTAAATCCATGGTTGCTCTTGAGAAACTCGGATATTTACTAACAACTGTTATGGTAGTTAAATTTTTACTTGTTGAAATCTGTAATAATTTTTGCAAATCCTCAGGTAATCTATTTTTAGGCTGTGCATAAAGCATTTGGTATTGTTGTAGGGTCAATCTGGGCTCAGTACTTACTATACTTTCTACCTTTTCTATGCGCGAATCATTTTTAAGCTTAGTTACAAAATGATAAAGAGAACGAATGCTTGACTTATCCAGAATATTTTCATGCGGTGACTGAACTATCACTATAATTGGCGATAATTTCATTTCACCAAATTCTTTTGAGAAAGTATCAAAAACCTGGCGGCTTTGTAGTGTTTTGGGCAATATTTTGAAATTAGATATTCCAAATTCTACACTTAAAAAAGGATATCCCATGATCAGTAACGCAACCAATATAACACTAAAAAAAGCATACTTAAAACGCACCACTTTCATCACTAACCATCGGCAAAAAGGGTTCTCATGCAAATTATTTTGTCTCATAAATGGTAAAGCTAACAAATTAATGCGTTGACTAAGTATACTTAATACAGCTGGTAACAATAAAAATGCCGTGGCAAGTGCTACAAAAACGGCAGCCAAGCCGCCCATGCCCACCGAAAATAGCACATTGATATGAAATAGTAACAATGCACTTAAACTGATAAATACTGCAAGTGCACTAAAAAATACGGCTTTACCAGCTGTTGCTTGTGTTATTGCAATCGCTTCTTCGGTGGTACATCCCAAACATAATTCATCGCGAAATCGATTGATAATCAATAGCGCATAATCAAGTATTAAACATAACCCTACTAACAATGCAATGTTAATGGTAAATACAGACAATGAAAACAAATGCCCTAACACAAACAGGGTCATAAGTGTTAAAAATGCGGATATTCCGCCTAAAAATATAGGAATACTTGCCGCCACTACTGATCCAAAAACAATTAACATGGTAATCATTGCAACAGGTGTTGCAATAAATTCCGCGCTATATAAATCGATTTGGGTTTGAACCTTAGTATCATCTAAAAATATGGGCTCACCGCCAATTTTCATAGTTAGGTTTTCAGGTTGCTTGACGGACGATTTAAACTGTTTTAACAGTTTCTCATCCACTTCTTGTTCACTTTTAAATAAAACGACAGCATAAGCTTTATGTTTATTTTTCGATATTTGTTTGTTATTTACCGTGGGATAAATAATTTGGTGTTTAACATGAATTTTATCTAACCGTGAAAGTGAGGATTTTATTTCATCAAGGTAGGATGGGTCTGTTGCAAGCCATTTATCACTCGAATATATAATAATAAATTGATTATAACTATAACCTAATTTTTTATTTAATACATTATTCGCGGTTGTGCTTTGTGAACGAGGGTCTTTAAATCCTACATCTTTAAATGGGTCCATAATATAAGGAGTAAAAGGAATACTGATAGCTATCAATGCTATCCAAAATACGATAACAAACCATCGTAGTTTATAGATTAATTTTCCTAGACCATAAAAAAGATCTGTCTTCATTTTAGCCATTCCTTTTATCTTTATCAGTGATTCCCGCTAAAAGAAGGTTAGCTATTCATTTTTACGCTCCAAACAGCACATCCCTGTGCTTATTGTTGTCATCCTGACAACAAGTCGCTAAAAATGAATAGCTAACCTTCTTTAGCGGGAACAGCTGTATCTTTATGCTTTTCGAATAGCATATCTTATTATACCATTTTCAAGCGTCTATTCGTTCACTATCATTTTTGCTCTTTATTAGACCCTTTAATTGTGTTTGTCAACATGAATATCTATAATCTGGTATATACCCATTGAAGGATATCGACCATGATTGGCACTAAGGAAATAAAAAATTCAACTGTTTCTATCGCAAAATGCGTGGCACGTTTAAGAGCTAGCTTTAATACCAACATTACCCGGCCTTTAGCATTCAGACAACAACAACTTGCTGCTATTGCTCATATGTTAAAAGATCATGAAACAGCTATGAGCAAAGCATTACATCAAGATATGGGACGACCTTCACTGGAAGCCTACACTGGCGATATTGCTGTGACCTCTGCTGAAATCGCTTATATGCAAAAAAAACTAAAACGCTGGTCAAAGCCAACCAATGTTTGGACCAGTCTTGCAGCACAACCTGGAAAAAGCCGCATTTATCATGAACCTTATGGTGTTGTCTTAATCATTGCGCCATGGAATTATCCCTTGCAATTATCAATAGGGCCTTTAATAGGTGCTATTGCTGCAGGTAATTGTGCTATACTTAAGCCTAGCGAATTAGCACCTGCAACCAGTGAATTACTTTATAAGCTTTTACCGCAATACATCGAACCTGAATGTTACCAAGTGATACAAGGCGGGATCGAAGAAACGACAGCGTTGCTCGAAGAACAATTTGATTACATTTTCTATACGGGTAACCCTACTGTTGGAAAAATTATTATGCAAGCCGCTGCTAAATTCCTCACACCGGTCACACTGGAATTAGGCGGCAAAAGTCCTTGTATTGTCGATAAAAATACGGATATCGATTTAGCTGCACGTCGTATTTTATTTGGTAAATTTTTTAATGCGGGTCAAACCTGTATTGCGCCGGATTATATACTTGCTCATGAAGACATCGAAGAAAAATTATTACAAGCGATGAAAAAAAATCTCATAGCATTTTATGGAAATAATCCTAAAAACAGCAAAGATTTCGGCCGTATCATCAATCATAAACATCATCAACGACTTATGAAACTCATGCAAAGTGGTGGGGAAATTGTTACAGGTGGTGATGCAGATGCAGAGGAACGTTATATCAGCCCTACTATTTTACATCATGTGCCGCCTGATGCTGCTATCATGCAAGAGGAAATCTTTGGCCCGCTATTACCTGTTATAACTATCAAAAATATAAATGAAGCTATTCAATTCATTAATAAACGTGCTAAACCACTGGCGCTTTATCTTTTTTCTAATGACAAAAAGATACAACAGCAAGTGCTAGAGTCCACAAGCTCAGGCGGTGTTTGTATTAATCACACGTCGCTGCACTATGTTGTTAATGATTTACCTTTCGGAGGTGTGGGTATGAGCGGCATGGGGTCCTATCATGGAAAAGCGTCTTTTGATACTTTTTCACATCATAAATCGGTGTTGATCAAGCCTATGCGTTTTGATATTCCTATCATCTACCCGCCGCATGATGAAGGGAAAAAGAAGTGGCTGCGGTGGTTGATATAATCTGACCAGATATCGAAGTTTCTTTTTTGTAGAACATTGTATGACTATTTTCTGAATGAGCCTTACGAGATGCTAAACAATAACTTACGATACCGCCAATCAATGCACCTACTATGGGCGCAACAAGCGATAATCCCAGTGTAGGTGCTGCGCATAAAATACTTATAGAAATACCTATTATCCAGCCACAACCTGCGCCTATTACTCCAGCCAACCATGCAGGTCTTAATACAGGAGCTGCAGAATCCATAGCATCTTTTTCATCTCTTATTAACCCTAACTTAGACTGTATACATTCTTTTTCAACATGGGGTAATGGGCAAGCTTGTTCCAATTTTTTAAGATTTTCTTTCCATGTTTCTTTTAACTTATTAAACACTTCTTCGTAGGATTTTTCTAATTTTTTAAGTTCATTTTCACGTATTTCTTCTTGCTTTCGTTCCTCATTAGCTTTTCTTAATTGTTCCATTTTATATATTTCAATATCTTTTTTATATTCTTCTTTGGCCTTATTACTTTCTATCAAAAATTTTTCATAATTTTCCTGCTTCACCAAAAGTTGTTTCATTTTTTCTGTCATTTCAATGAGATTTTCCATTTTATCTAAAAAATCTTTTGATAATGTGTCAACTTGTTGTTGTTTTTGTTTACTTAAATGTAAATCATAGAAAGTAAACTGCAGAGCCGCCAAGCAAATAATCAAATTAAAATTTCTATGTTTATGGAATAACTTATGCAATACAAAATATAATCCAGATGTTTTTGCCATCCTTTCAGTCATAGTAAAAAAATCTAAGCCAGAATCTTGATTGTTCGATTCTTTCAATGGTATCTTTATTTCATGGTCCAAATGATTTTTTAAATCTCGAGAACTTGAAAGTTTATTTTCTAAATTTAGTAACGTTGCATAAATGGGATCGAGTTGTTGTTTTAATAAATGTAATTTTTTTTCATCTTCAATACCTAATTGATCTTCACGCAATGCTGATAGAGTAGCGTATGTTAACGCCAACAAAATAATGACGCCATTAAATGAACTCGATACAGATAAGGATAACGACAGTATTTTCAATAGGTACTGAATCCATACCGATTGAGAAGCACCGTTTAATAATGATCTTATTAACATGCTGACATCAACATTGCTATTAGGCGGAACTTCTGCGGAGTTATTTCTAACTGTTTCAAAATCTTTAGAAGATATATACGATGGTTTTATGGAAGGCCCGTTATTTGTTTGTAATAATGTTTCAATGCGTGAAAATACGTCTTGTAATTGTGATATCACCTCGTGCGCTTCATTAATTTGACTTTGATATAATCCTATATTTTCATGATTAATATCCGATTGCTTTTTCATTTCATGGGGTTTGTTAAGTGAAATCGCAAAAATGATGCAAGCTATTAAATATTTGCTGCTCTGTAAAGCTAAATAATATGAATCAGTCCTTGGCACAAACATCAATCCGAGATCAAATAAAAGATTCGCACTAATCACGGCACTTGTGGAATCTTCTAAAATATTTTTTATTCTTTGTATCTCGGGGGTATCTACAAACTTATTTATTTTATCTTTTGCGGAACTATAATTTCCTACGATCGTTTAATAATATACATTGATTTGTTGAGAACTTACCGCTTGTAGGGCAGTTTGCGAGACAACAGCTG
>CAYVRW010000061.1:0-13879 GCA_964453575.1 uncultured Coxiellaceae bacterium
AGGCCCTATTACCACTCCTCAAGGCGGCGGTTGCAAAAGTTTAAATGTCACGTTACGCAAAACCTTAGGCTTATACGCAAATGTAAGACCCTGCACTTCTTATGCGCCATTTGTGCCTACCAAACATCCTAACATGGACTTAGTCATCATTCGTGAAAATGAAGAAGGCACTTATTCAGGCATAGAACATAGACAAACCGATGAGGTTTATCAATGTTTAAAATTGGTGACGCGTCCTGGATGTGAGCGTATCGTTCATTATGCTTTTGAGTATGCGCGTAAATTCAATCGTAAAAAAGTCACGTGCATGAGTAAAGACAATATCATGAAGATGACCGATGGAATTTTTCATGAAGTATTTAATGAAATTGCCAAAGAATATCCTGATATTCAAAACGAACATTATATCATTGATATTGGTACCGCACTTGTTGCAGCCTCCCCTGAGAAATTTGATGTCATCGTAACATCGAATTTATATGGTGATATTCTATCAGACGTTGCGGCACAAATTGCAGGATCAGTGGGGCTTGCGGGCTCTGCCAACGTAGGCAATCATGTCGCTATGTTTGAAGCCATTCATGGTTCAGCGCCTACCATTGCCGATAAAAAAATTGCAAACCCCTCAGGACTGCTTAATGCTGCTATACAAATGCTTATTCATATCAATCAACCTGATGTTGCCAATTTAATTGAAAATGCTTGGTTAAAAACATTAGAAGACGGTTATCACACCGCAGATATTTACAGTCAAGAACATAGTAAAAAGAAAGTTAATACCGATGAATTTGCAGACGCTGTCATCGAAAGATTAAATCAAAAACCTGCGCATTTTAAGCCTGTGGCATACAAACAAGATGTACGCACAAACATTGAATGTTATGGTGAAAGCAAAAAAACGCATGTTAAAAAAGCGTTGGTCGGTGTCGATATTTTTATTGATAATCCAAACCATATGCCTGATGAATTAGCAAAAATGCTCGCTGATATAAACCCGCACATGAAATTAGTCGCAATTACCAGTCGCGGCTTAAAAATTTGGCCCAATTGCATGATAGATACACCTTATATCCATCATTGCTGTTGCCGATTTCAATCAAGCCAAGACATCAATGATCTTAAAGCTATTTCTCATCAAGATATTAATTGCATCTTAGAACAATTTTTCCAAAAGGGATTGGATGTGATTAAAACTGAAAATCTTTATACGTTTGATGGGAAAATTGGGTTTTCATTGGCGCAAGGACAATAACAGAAGATCGTCATACTGGCCCTGCGTTTTTTACTTCATGCGAAGCAGATAAAAGCGGTTGCGCCTCCTCTTTCTTTTTTGTCATCCATCCATAAAGTTTATACGAACCCGCTGGAATATACCCAATTGCTATAACAGGAGAAAGCAGCGTTCCTGTAAGAATTCTTCCAGCGGCAATGGGATAACGTAAACAACCTGTTTTCAAAATTTGAGGTTCATTCTCAAATTTAGGATGTCTAAAACAGATATTCAGTGCCATTATAAACATATTTTCATAAAATTGATCACACCAATTTATCTTGTACTGAGGCTTTGTGCAGTCATAATGATGCTGAGCGATGACGGCAAGCACCCTACAAAATTTTTCTTTATCGGAAGTCCCCTCTTCTATAGCATCGTATAATGCTTTTTTTTGTGATTCATTTAAGGCAAAAGTATCAGCAGTAACCTCATTTAATAATTTCAAAAAACTTTCATAAAGTTCAGATTGAAAACGTGTATCGGGTTTATGCATAACTTCATCTGCGATTTTTAAAACCATCGCTTTGCTGATATTTTTAGCATTATCTGCCACTTCGCTAGGATATAAAGGAAACAGCATGAAATCAGGAATGGAAGAAGTGTATTTTGCTTTGACTAAATAATCTTGCACCATATGGGCGCAATTTTTATTTGCTACTGAATACTCATTGGTTTTCCATGCCTTGTCGATCTCTGATCTTATCGATTCATAATGATTAAACAAATGCCAATTAGACGGTAATATAATTTTTTTAAGCGGGCCGTAACCATACATCCTATGATCAAGTACTGCTCTTTCATCTGCTCTTAAAGCATCCGTGCATGCTTCAATCCATGGGCTGCCATTACCTTCACCATAACTGTAATATGAAGCGCCGTCCCATAATGCTATGTGGCCTATACCGCCGCGCTGCATCGTACCATTGAATGAATAAATGACAATATAACTGGGTGGGGAATTAAATCGTCCTTTCATCTCTGGTCCATTTAGGCATAAAAAATTATTATTATGTTTAAATGGGTATTGTGCAAGCGAAAAAAAGACGGGCCCGGGCACCGGGCTTAAGCACGAAAAATTCTACAGCTACAAATTTATTTATTTCCTGGCTTTTGCTGTTCTTCAGTGAGTTGTGGATCAACATAATCTTCGATGATACGAGTCAATGGGCTTGGGAAAAATCTCATCAGTGATTCATTAATTTCGATTCGTATCTGCTGTCTGTACTCCGTGAACACTTTAGATATTGCTTCATTTTTACTTGTCAAGTAAGGCGGCAAAATAGCTCCATTAGACAATAAAGCTTTTGCTATTAAATCATAACCAGGAGCGTATCGATGATGAGCAATCCTTTGAAGCGGCGTCCCCAGGGGAGTTTCAGCATTGACATCTGCACCATACTTTATTAACACAGCGAGTATATCTTTAATTTTCTCACCTAAAGACTCAGGATCGAGTGATGTTATTACCTGCATAAGAAAAGTAACCCCTGAACTATTTTTGGAATTCACGGAGGCTTTACATGCCAATAATGCCTTCATCGTTTCTAAATCACCTTTAATAGAAGCAAAATATAATGGTGAGTAGTTCCACGCCTGACCATCTACCTTTGCTTTTTTTTCTAATAACAATTGCACAACGGCTGTGTGCCCTTTTTGTGCCGCGAAGGTTAAAGGCGTGAGATCTCCGTGTGATGCATCCACTTGGGCTTCCCAATCTAATAAAAGCTTAACCACATCTAATAATCCTTTTTCAGCAGCTTTCTGTAAAAGAGTTCCGCCATGATAGCCATTTAAGTAACGCTTGGAAGGATATGCGATGTCCATATTGAATTTTTGTTCCTGATGAAGATCATGCATTTTTTGTAATAATCCTATTTGTGCTGCCTTATCAGAAGAACACTCTGCAATTGCATCAAACATTTCCTGACCCACCACACGTGCGAGATTGCTGTTTGCAACATTTGCCTCAGTATTGGCATTGGCTTCATCACTCTGCTTTAATTGTTTAGCGCGTGATCGAGTTATTGGCCCAGTATAGGGGTCTTTAGGCGGCTCTTTTCTCTTAGTCATACTCATTTTCCTCTATTCACAAAATTGGTAAATAATAACACTATTTTTTATTTATTGTGTTAAATTTTACTAATATTTAATCAAATTTTTGAATATTGGTTATGTTTTAATCATATTCAATCATTTTTTGAGTATTTTTTTCGCACTGGTAAAATATGTGAAGGCAATTTTTATTTGCTTTTGTTTAAAAAATTTACTTTCCTTTTCCTAATTTAGGTTGAGTTTCTGCTTTCGGTTCAGGTTTTCCAACATACTCTCTGACTATATTCCTAAATGATGAAAATAATCCGCATACATCTAATATTTCATTATAATTTCGTGTATGTTCATTTATTACATCAAAAGCTTTTCTAAAATAACTCGTTTCGGGCTTACTCATCAATTCAACAATTTTTCCATAAGCAGTTTCAGAATTCCAATTCGTAATATGGACATTAGCATCGCCGTCTAATAACGCCTTTACTGTACGTCCTATATCATGTTTTTCTTCTGACATAGATCCTTCAATTGCCATTAAAAGTGGAGCAGCATCGGTATAAAATTTTTGGTTGGAAGCAAGAAATTCAGACTCAACAGATGCATTTTGAGATAGCAATTCCCGTATCGCGCCAACCTCACCATGATAAGCCGCTAGACTTAATGCAGTACGATCGTTACAATCTCTAGCATCCTTGTTTGCTCCATTTGCTAATAAAAAGCGCACAGCTTCGGTACAACCATGTTCTGCTGCCAACATTAAAGGTGTCTTATTATCTAACCAAGTTTTTGCTTCAATATCTGCTTTCCATTTTAATAATAGTGTCATTACCTCAACTAAACCTTGTTTAGCAGCCGCATGCAAAAGTTTTTCTTGAGTATAAATCAAAAAACCGAGTCTATAAACTTGACAGGAATATTCAGCTTTCATATCAACTTTTTGTTCATTTCTTAAATCATGTAATTGTTGTAACAACTGCGCTTGTTCGAAGGGAGCAGCCTGGGCAATGGCATCATACATGGATTGTCCAACGTCCTCGGGTGATCTATTTTGCATAATATCGACCTTTTCTCTTAATTTGTGACATCTACAAGTTTATTTATTTCCTGGCTTTTGATGTTCTTCAGCTTGAGGTACAGGGAGATCTGGATCAATATAATCTTCAATGATATTAGCCAATGACCTTGGAAAAAATGTTCCTGGAAATGAATTGAAAATTGTGGTTTGTCTGTGCTCTTTGAACACCTTAGATATTGCTTTATCTTCGCTTGTCAAGTCAGGCGGCAAAGTAGCTCCATGGGACAATAAAGCCTTTGCTTTAAAGGCAGTACAACATCCCTCACTAACAATCATTGTAAGTGCTGTGTGACCATTCTCATTGTTAGCATTTATTTCTGCACCATGCTTTAATAACACATCTAGTACATCTATAATTTTCTTATCATTCAACAAACATGTTCGCATTGCCATCATAAGGACAGTATCTCCGTACATAGTTCTGTCGTCATTCACTGTGGCTTTATGTGCCAATAATACATTCATCGTTTCACAATGACCCTTCACAGAGGCCTCATATAATGTCGTGAATTGTTTGATTGTTGCTCTTTTTTCTAATAACAACTGTACAACGGCTGTCTGCCCGTGACTTGCAGCCACACTCAAGGGCACCGTGCGAAAAATAGATTTTTCATCAACTTGGGCTCCCCAATCTAATAAAAGCTTAACGACATCTAATAATCCTTTTTCAGCAGCTATCCCTAAAAGAGTTCCAGAAGGAATGGGAACCATGCGACTTTCTTGGTAATAGTATTCAGCTTCCAAATCAAATTTTTGTTCCTGGTGAAGATCATGCATTTTTTGTAATAATCCTATTTGTGCTGCCTTATCAGAAGAACACTCTGCAATTGCTATAAACATCTCTCGCCCAACTTCCTCGGCTGATCTAGCCTTTACATTTGGACCTGGTGCAAGACTGATGCTTGCAACACTTAACTCGCTGGCCTCATCACTTGACGGTTGTTTTCTCTTTAACATAACGCTCTCCTCTATTCACGAAACGACGAATAATAACACAGTTTCTACGCTTTGTATTAGTATTTAAACAATTCTGAACGGAATGTTGTTGTAAATAGATCATTTTTTATACAAATTGAGAGTGGATTAGAGGTGCTCTTTGCGTCGTAATTCACCAAAAAACAGCGGATTACGATCTAACAAACTCAGCTAACAAACTATAATCATGAGCATCTGCTTTTTTAAGAGCATTTATATATTGTTTTCGAACGGGCCCTTCGGGTTCTAGCTTTTGTTTTCCCCATGAGAATCGAGACTGACCTGCTCGCACTAATAATAAATCAGTCATTAAGCGTGCATGTCTGCCATTTCCATTGGGAAATGGATGAATAACAACGAGTCTATGATGAAACCGATAGGCAATTTCATCAACTGGAAAACTATGGTTAATGATTTGATAACGAACATCTTCTAATAGATGAGTCAATTCTGTGGTTATTTTATAAGGGCTGACGCCAATATTTTTTTCAGTTGACCGAAAGTTTCCTGCCCATTTCCATGTGTCATCAAACATTTTTGTATGTAAAAGCTTGATAAAATCTATGGTGAGAAAATTTCCATGATGCGAAGTTGAAAATAACCAATTTTCCGCTTTTAATATATTTGCAGCTTCCCATTCATTCAGTTGGCCTTGTGTAGATATGTGAAAAGGAATTAATCCATTCATTTCATCTGGATCAAGAGGTGTTGCTCCTTGAGCATATATAAATTTCATCATTATTTTTTCTTTTTTAACGTTGTAATTAATGTTTTGAGAGCATCAGCCTGTGCATCTGATGTTTCCCAGAGTTTTTTATTCAAATTTTCTACTAGACTTTTAGCAAGCATATCTTTTTGAAGATTAAGAGTTTTAGCATCAACCGATTGCGCCTCTAATGACATGGTGTGAGCTACCTGCGATACTCGCTCTTTTGCAACTTGATTTGCTCTGTTTTTGATAATAGTTTCTAAAGTCGAGTTACCTTTTGGGACTATAGCGTAAATCACCTCACATCCTAAAGCATTGGCAGCTTTTTTTAAGGTTCGTAATGTAATTGCATCATGTATTTCCGCATGTTCTAGTTGATTAATTCGTCCACGTTTTAAACCAAGGCGATTGGCAAGCTGCTCTGTTGACATGCATAATGCAACCCTTAGCGTTTTAATCCAGCCAGCTCTAGGCTTTCCAGATTTATGTTTGAGTATCTGCCATTCTTTAAACTGCCTATCAAGCTGATTAATCATAAGCCATTGATTTTTCATAAATTAATCTCACTGTGTCTATATATTTATAGACATAGTATAACATATTTGATCATATTTTTATAGTCATTTTATATTAAAATGTCTATATATTTATATACAAAATAACCTTGACTTTCCCTATTGCGTACCTTGGATGCTTTGCATCTCAGCATTATCCAACAACAAAATATTCCTTATCTTGCAACAGCCGATGAAATCATGTTGAAAACAGCAAAATCAATGAATATTTCTGTAAAAAAGTTTTAAATGGGACTGACATTGAAACCTATTAAAGTAGGAAATGCAGATCGGCTCGGGCTGGAAAATGAAGTTAAACGTTTGTGAAATGCATTGCTTTTGCGATCAAATCCCAGTATTTGATTGTTTATTTGGATGAAGCCTGCCGTTTATACTTTTTCGCAACAAGTTTTATATCAACAGTATATCCCAATGCATGGGCATATCGAAGCAGGGTATTAATAGAAGGTGAATGACGTGCATCCATACCTGATGATTCAAGTCGTGAAATGGCGGTGCGAGAAGTATGCATGCGTGCTGCTAAATCATCTTGGCTTAAATCAGATTTCTCTCTAGCTTCGCGTAACATCATGGAAAGTTCAATTTCTTTTTTGGTGCGTTCATATGCAGCAAGTGCTTCAGGACTAGAAGTGACTTTCTTTTTTAAAGAATCATGCCATTGTTTGCTATGGCTTTTTGCATACTCAAGGGATGTTTTAGTCATTGTCAAGCACCTCTTTCAATCGTTTTCGTGCAATTTTCAGTTCTTTTTTTGGTGTTTCTTGGGTTTTTTTAATAAAAGAATGAAGCACCCATATTTCTTGCTGTTTAATAGTGCAATAAAATATTCTTGCAATACCTTCTTTTCCAGAAGCTCTTATTTCAAACAGCTTCTCACCCATGGCTTTAGTATGCGGCATGCCAATATTAGGACCTTTGATTTCCATCATGTCAGCAATAGAGATGTAAGAGCCTAAAATACCGTCTGGCAAGGCATAAACTTGTTCATAAACACGCTTATTATAATAATAAAACTTCCATTTCCTCATTCTTGTAGTGTATCAAATTTGATACGTAAATGCAATAGGTAAATAGGTAATACAGTGACTCCGGCTAAAGAAGGTTAGCTATTCATTTTTAGCGACTTGTTGACCATCCATTGCTTTAGATATAATGAGCTTTTATCAAAATTCACTAGAGGATAAAGACTGCCACTATAATGCGAAGCATTTAGTGGCGTAGCTTTTGCATGGAGTTCACTCTCATGCAAAATTTATTTACGCCGACGGCGACATTTTTGATTTCCTAACTTTTGCGGTTCTTTATTGAGTTGTGGACAACCATCATAATCTACAATGATAGGATGCAAGTCTCTTGGAAGAAAAAATCCCACTGAGTAACAAATTCCGGCTCGTCTTTGTTCTATGTGCTCCTTGAACACCTTGAATATTGATTCTTCTGAACTTATCATCACGTCGACAGATGGCAAAGTAGCTCCATGAGACAATAACAATCGCACAACATCTGTGTGACCATTCTTTGCAGCTAATATCAAAGCGGTGGCATTATCGAAATCCCTTGATGTATCAACTTGCGCTCCCCATTTTAATAGAGTCCTAACCACATTTAATAAACCACACCTTGCAGCCTCCATTAAAAGAGTATCTTCATTGTCACAGCCGCTATATTTAGCTTCCATATCCATATTAATTTGTTTCTGGTAAAGATCACGCATTTTTTTTAATGCTTGTTTTTCGTCTACCATACGAACAGCACACATAAAAATTTGATCAAACATTTGTTGCCCAACTTCATCGTCGGCTCTAACCTTTGATCGGGTCATTGACCCAGCAGGGCCTTCAGGATGTTCTTTTCTCTTTGGCATAACACTTTCCTCTATTCTCAAAAAGACGGATAATAGCACAGTTTCTATACTATGTGTCAATATTTAATCAATTTGAGCGGAATATTGTTGTGAATAGATCGGTTTTACTCAAGTTTGATCCATGAAAATATTTCATGATTTTTCTTTTTTTTTCAAATAGTTACATCTTAACAAATAGACGGGCCACTTATAATAACATTATAAATGGCCCGTCTAAAATTGATGGGCACGTCCGCGCTCTTTTGCGCGCGTATATCACTGCTTAATTAGCATTCCTTCCCGCCGCCCTATTTACCCTATCCCTCACAGCATCCCACTCCGCACTCTCAGGAAGCGTTTCAATATAAATCTGTTTAAAGCCTTTTTTATCAAGTTCACGTAACGTTTTATAAAGATCATGAGCGTATTTTTTAGGGTCATTAGGCATAGGAATCACATGGAGATTTGCATTTTTTATATCAATTGATGCTCTTATTAATACCGCACATGAAAAATCAATATTTTCTAACTGCGAAAAATCTTTAATAAGTTTCGTGGGCGTACTAGGTGCATAATGCAACTCTAATGAACCGGAGACACGTGGTGTATTTTCTTGTTTTGCTGACAATGGGCAATGCAAAACAGCTTCAATTTCTGCGGCTGAAATCATGCCTGGGCGTAATATCACGGGCTCACTGCGGCTGACATCAATAATGGTTGATTCAACACCAATATCACATTGACCGCCTTCTAAAACCATGTCTACTGCATCACCCAATTCTTCTCGCACAGCTTCAGCCGTCGTAGGACTAATATGACCGAAACGATTGGCAGAAGGGGCCGCAACGCCGCTGCCAAAGGATTTTAATAAGGCTAATGCCACCGGATGATTTGGAATACGTATGCCTATCGTTGCCTGTTTACCTGTGATTAAATCTAAAACGCCTTCTGCTTTAGGTAAGATAAGCGTCATAGGCCCAGGCCAGAATGCACTAGCCAATTGCATAGCCATGGGCGAAATATCGTTTGCCCATTCTAATAATTGGGTAATATCTGCAATATGCACAATCAAAGGATGATCGATAGGCCTTTGTTTTGCTCGAAAAATTTTACGTAAAGCATCAGGATTTTTGGCATCGGCTGCTAAACCATAGACTGTTTCAGTGGGCATGCCGACAAGGCCGCCGCGTTTTAAAATCATAACCGCTTGATTTATTTCCTGGTTTAACATGTAATACCCATTTTTGCATGACGATAAGCTGCAGAACATGCCATAGCTATCGTTTTTGTGCAAGGATTAGCTTATTTCAATCAAAATTTTATATTGGAGAGAATGATCTATGTTCGAAAGAAAACTTACAGCGCTTGAAGAAGCTGCAAAAAAAGGCGATCTCGAGGAAGTACGCAAGTTTGAAGAAAAAAACCAAGCAATGCTTGAGAAAATAGCCAGAATAAACAAGTTTTTAGAAAAGGATCAAATTAGCCCAGAAACAAAAGGCTTATCCGATCATGAACTCATATCATTATGGAAGATGCAAGAAGAACAAACAAGCGCGCTTATATTAGCTGCCGAGGGTGGTCATATAGAAGTGGTAGACGAGTTATTGAAATATGATGCAGTAGAGAAAAGACAGGATTTCGATCGTATCTGGCACATGTGCATGGATCCTAGTGATTATCGTGAAAAATTGCCAAGTATCCATACAGCATTAAGAAAAGCTATTGAGAAAAATCATCTAGAGATTGTGCGGAAATTATTGACTAAGGGTGCAACACCGGATCATCAAAGTGTACCCGATCTCAGCACGCCGCTTATACAAGCTGCGCATTGTGGTCTTATAAATATGGTGCGCGAGTTATTATCTTATAAAAAAGTAGTTGAAACGATTAACGAAAAAGATCGCGAAGGAAGAACCGCACTGATGCGAGCCGTTACGGAAAATTGGTATGAAGAAGGATCTGATTGGGATTCTTTCGCAGTCGTAAAAGAGTTATTAAAACGAGGTGCAGCCATTCATGAAAAAGATAACTCTTGTCAAACAGCTCTGCAACTGGCTGAGAAGGCGTATAAAGGAAAATGGGGAATGAAATTAGGGATTGACCAAACAATACTTATATTAAAAAACGCAGCCGCAGCTGAGAAAGCCTTTGAAGCCGAAGCTGAGAAAGCCTTTTTTGACAAATACAAATCAAAAGCAGTTTCCTCACCAGAAAATGCTAAACCAGAATTTAAGCCTGAGGAAACACGGCAGGTAACAAGGGGTAATGGTTTATAGGTGAGCGCCTTTCTTAGCAGACATGCATAGATCGGCAGCACCCTCATCCGCCCTCCGGGCACCCCCGCAACAAGTGCGGGGCAAGCTTTCTCCCTCCGCAAAACTTGTCCCGCTATGCTTTTAAGCGGGAAGCGCGGTGGGAGAAGGGAAAGGGTACCTATTTGTAACATTTTCCGGTAAAATACGCTTCATGACTGAAACTCAAGCACAACCCGCCGAAAATGCCACCCCTATTGCCATTGTGCAAGGATTAGCTTTTACGGCATTACCCAAAGATCTCTATATCCCACCGGATGCCATGGAAGTTTTCCTGGAAGCCTTCGAAGGGCCGCTTGATCTTTTGCTTTATCTCATCAAAAAACAAAACCTAGACATACTGAACATCCCCATTGCCGAAGTGACCCGGCAATATATGGAATATGTCGATCTTATGAAGTCTGTTTCATTAGAATTAGCAGCCGAATACCTGGTCATGGCAGCACTTTTAGCCGAAATTAAATCGCGTATGTTATTGCCGCGACCTGAAAATACCGAAGGGGTTGAAGAAGACCCGCGTGCCGAGCTCATACGACGTTTGCAAGAATACGAACGCTTTAAAGCTGCTGCAGAAAAACTCGATACCCTGCCCCGTCACGGCCGTGATACCTTTGTGGCAGGCGCATCCACTCATGACATGACTTTTGAAAAGCCGCTGCCGGAAGTAGCATTAAAAGAATTATTATTAGCTTTTGCCGATGCCTTACGCCGCGCTGAACTGAATACTAGCCATCAAATTCAAATGGAACCGCTATCGGTACACGAACGCATGACCATCATTTTATCGGCCCTGCAAGATAAAGAATTCGTCACCTTTACCGATTTATTCACTTTAAACGAAGGTCGTATGGGCGTAGTCGTGGCCTTTTTAGCGATGTTAGAATTATTGAAAGACCATGTCATCGAATTTATTCAAACTGCACCTTTTGGACCTATTCATATTAAAGCCATGCTAGCAGAGAGCAACCATGAATAATTTAACTCCTGAACTCTTTCAACAAATCTTGGAAGCAGCCTTGATGGTCGCAGGCAGACCATTGACCACACAGATGATGCAAAAATTATTTGATGAATCCGAACAACCGGAAACCGGTTTTATCAAATCGGTATTAGCAACTATTGCTGCTAAATACGAAAACAGCGGGATTGAATTACGCGAAGTGGCAAGCGGTTATCAATTCCAAGCAAAAACAGAATTAAGCCCATGGTTAAGCAGGCTTTGGGAAGAACGTGCGCCTCGTTATTCACGTGCATTTTTAGAAACCTTGGCATTAATTGCCTATCGACAACCCATTACTCGTGCTGAAATTGAAGAAATTCGCGGGGTTACAGCAAGTTCCAATATTATTAAAACACTTATGGAACGCGAATGGATTAAAATCATGGGGTATCGTGATGTGCCTGGAAAACCTGCCCTGTATGGTACGACCAAAACTTTCTTAGATTATTTTAATTTGAAAAGTTTAACTGAATTACCTACACTTACTGAATTAAAAGATTTGGACAGCTTTGATGAAAAATTACAAGTCCAACTGGAATTAGCAGAGCCCGAAGAAGAACCCTCCGAACAAGAAACTAATATAGAAGAAACGACAATAGAAAATGAGTGAAAAAATACAAAAAATCTTGGCGAATGCTGGACTTGCATCGCGCCGAGAAATTGAAAATTGGTTACGTGAAGAAAGGATTTCTGTAAACGGTCAAATAGCTAAACTCGGCGATCGCATGACGACTGATGACAAAGTTCGTGTCGATGGACGTGAGATCAAACTTATCAAAAGTGAATCACAAAAAACCCGCGTATTACTTTATCATAAACCCGAAGGTGAAATTTGTTCGCGTAATGATCCTGAAAACCGCCCTACTATCTTTGACCATCTGCCGCTTTTACGCAATGGCCGCTGGATTTCTGTCGGTCGTTTAGATTTTAATACCTCAGGCGTTTTATTGTTAACAAATGACGGCGAGCTTGCACATAAACTTATGCACCCCTCTAAAGAAATTGAACGTGAATATGCCGTTCGGGTGCAAGGTCAAGTTTCAGAAAATATGCTGCAAACCTTAAGAAAAGGCGTACTCATCGATGGTGAACCCGCTCATTTTGACAGCATTACCGATGCTGGCGGTGAAGGCAGCAATCATTGGTATCACGTACTCGTCAAAGAAGGCCGCAATCGCATTGTGCGCAAACTTTGGGAATCACAAGGCGTTAAAGTCAGCCGTTTAATTCGGATTCGTTTTGGGATTATTTTACTGCCGCGTGCATTGCGCCGTGGGAAATGGATGGAACTTGAAAGAGATTTGATTACTTCATTAAAAGAATCCGTAAGAGACTAAGAAAATGCTGCGGTTTTTTTTAAGTCTAGGTCTTTTATTCATCTTCTCAGTCACCACTTTCGCTGCCGCTAGAGAATTTAACTTTGAAACCGGCAGTCAAACCTGGGTCGGTGATTTTACGGATTATCCTGAGCAACAAGAAAGTTTTTATGAACTAGCATGGGGATGGGAAAATCTTCCTGCAAATCAAACTTTATTTAAAAAAGGCATATTTCTTTCTGGAAATAATCACAGTGATGATCTTTTTATGTTTATCAAAACACCGATTTCTGGATTAAAAGGAAATACCACTTATGCTGTCACTTTATCAGTTGACCTTGCGAGTAATATACCTGTGGGTTCGATGGGGATAGGTGGTTCACCCGGTGAATCCGTGCATATTAAAATCGGTGCTGCAACTGTTGAACCCAAAAAAATCCTAGTTCATGGTAATTATCTACTTAATGTTGATAAAGGTGACCAATACCAAAGCGGAAAAAATACCGTCATCGTGGGTAATTTAGCAAATCCACTTGTTGATCCTAATCACCCGCAATTTGCTCTGTTACAAGTAAATAATTTTAAAAACCCTATCGTAGTAAAAAGCAATGATAAGGGAGAACTTTGGGTTTTTGTGGGCACTGATTCTGGATTTGAAGGCCCTTCAAAATATTATCTGGGTAAAATTTCAGTTCATCTTTGGGAAGATAAGCTGTAGGGTGGGCAAAGGAGCGCTGCGACGTGAGATCGGA
>CAYVRW010000062.1:0-13754 GCA_964453575.1 uncultured Coxiellaceae bacterium
TTGCGTAATGTTTTGCGTCTATGAGAAAAAGCTTCTTTGACGATGTTTGCAAAATGCGCATAATCCCGAGCGGTATGTGGAATATCATGATAAGGCACCAATTTTACAATACTTGAATTAACTTGCGGCGGCGGATAAAAAGCACCAGGCGCCACATCAAATAAAGCTGTGACTTCACAATGGTATTGCACCATAACACTTAACCTGCCATAAGCTTCATAGCCTGCTTTAGCAGCGAGTCTATCAACGACTTCTTTTTGCAGCATAAAATGCATATCTGAAATATATGCAGCGAAAGTTAAGAGATGGAAAATAAGCGGCGTTGAAATGTTATAAGGTAAGTTACCAATAATACGTAGTGGCGATTTTCCATCAAATAAAGTTGCAAAATCAAAAGTTAAAGCATCTGCTTGATGGATATTCAAGGTACCTTTATCAGCACAGCGTTGGGTGAGCGCAGGAATAAGGTCTCTGTCTAGTTCAACAGCATCCATTTTACCGATAAGCAGTAACACAGGAACCGTGAGCGCCCCCTGGCCTGGGCCAATTTCAATGATATGCTGGTTTTTTTGGGGAGCAATGGCATTAACTAAGCGTTGTATGATGTGTTTATCATGTAAAAAATGTTGGCCAAAGCGCTTGCGTGCGGTGATATGCATCATGTGTCCTCGGATTCACCCCCATTTTTCAGGGGGTGGGATATATTACATCTCCGACAACGCCCTTTTCGCCGGCGTAAACCCACGTTCAGCAGCTAATCTAAATAATTGTTTAGCTTTGTCTTTATTTGGCGTCGTGCCAATACCATTTGCATACATCAAACCTAAATTGTATTGCGCACTCGCTAACCCATGATCCGATGCTTTTTGATACCATGAAATAGCAGTGCCAAAGTCTTGTGATACCCCTTTACCTGATGCATACATATAACCTAATTGGTTTTCTGCATAAGGATTATTTTGTGCAGCGGCTTTTTCAAACCAGGTTTTTGCGGTTTCATAATTTTGCGACACACCTTGACCGGACATATAACGTACGCCTAAGCTTGCTTGTGCATTAGAGTTGCCGCCTTCTGCTGCGCGTTGGAAATAGCTAACTGCTTTGGCATAATTGCGTTCTACGCCTATGCCTTTAGCGTATCGATTGCCAGTATTATAAAGTTCTTGCGGCGATGAACCGCTATAAGCCTTATCATCTCTTGAAATACCGCCTTGTGTCGCACACCCTGCGGTAAGAATAGATAATAATCCAATTAATCCGATAAAAATAATTTTATTGAAACTCATTTGCGCGTCTCCTTAATAAATATTCACCAAGCAGGGATAGCTTGATTATTAAAAACTTGTTTTGCTGTTTTCAGCACATCATCTGATTGCAGTGCCTCAACAAGTTGTTTCATACGTATATCATCGGTGGAATTTTTTCTTATAACAATGATATTAGCATAAGGTGAATCTTTGCCTTCTAAGAATAAAGCATCTTTGGCGGGTGATAACCCCGAGGCAACTGCATAGTTAGTATTGATAGCAGCTAAGGTGACATCAGGTAAACTGCGCGGTATTTGGGATGCATCAAGTTCAGTAAACGTAAGTTTTTTTGGATTTTCTATAATATCTTTAGGCGTTGCATAAAGCCCTGCATCTTTATTAAGTTTAATAAGCTTGGCTTTTTGTAATAATAAAAGGGCGCGGCCTTCATTACTGGTATCGTTTGGAATAGCGACCAATGATTGATTCGGCAAGCCGCTTAACTTTTTTAATTTGTCTGAATAAAGACCCATAGGATAAACAAAGGTTTTGCCTATGGCGACTAATGCATAATGTTTATCTTTTAGTTGTTGGTCTAAAAAAGGTTGGTGTTGGAACATATTGGCATCGATGCTGCCATCATTTAGTGCAGCATTAGGTTGCAAGTAATCGGTGAATTCGATGATTTTAATAGTTAAATTGAACTTATTTTTAGCATATTCTTGCGCTGATTTTAAAAGTTCTGTCTCAGGACCGGAAATGACGCCTACTTTTAAAGTATTTTTATCCTCGGCTTGGCATGCGGTAAGCAAGATAATACTTAAACCAAGCAGTATTTTTTTTATAAAGTTTTGCATATAAGTTAACGGCCTTTACTAAAGTGTTTGGAAAGTTTATCGCCTAGCCATTGAATCAGTTGTACTAATACTATCATGATGACGATAGTAATTAGCATTATCTTAACATCAAAACGTTGATAGCCATAACGAATTGCAAGATCACCTAATCCGCCGCCACCTACTGCACCCGCCATGGCGGAATAGCCGATAAGACTAATAACAGTTAAGGTTAGACCATTAATAATGCCTGGCAGTGCTTCGGGAATAAGTATCTTACGGATAATTTGCATGGCAGTGGCACCCATGGCGGTTGCCGCTTCAATGAGTCCTTTGTCCACTTCTAGAATGGCATTTTCTACAATGCGTGCGATAAAAGGCATGGCAGCTAAGCTTAATGGCACAATGGCAGCATTGGTTCCAATGGATGTGCCGACTATCCAGCGTGTGATGGGGATGATGGCAACCATTAAAATAATAAAAGGTATAGAACGCGTCATATTCACTAAAGCCGCTAAGCATTGATGTAAATACGGATGCTCAAGGATGTGATTTTTGCGAGATGTATATAAAATAACCCCTAATGGTAAGCCGACCAGCGTTGCGATAACGCTTGAAAGTATGACCATATAAAAAGTTTCTACGGTTGCATTAAAAAGTAATAATGTTGTCTGGGACATAGCCTATAACCTCGACTTCTACTCCAAGTTGTTTTAAATAGGTGATGGCAGGTTGAATGTTTGTTTTTTCACCTTTAATAGCCACTATCATAATGCCCATGACATGTTTTTTAATATATTCAACATTCGCTTGTAAGATGTTTATGCGAAAATCAAATTGATGGCTTAATTCTGAAATAATGGGTTGAGTGGCTGTCCCTTGCAAAAACCATAAGCGTAACACCGGGTGGGTATGAGGTTTTTCGTCTGTCATCACATGTTCTTCGATGGCTGCAGGCATATGTTGCAATAAAGATGAGGCAATAAAATTTTTGGCAACCGTGGTTTTGGGGTGGGTAAAAAATTCACCCACTTCATTTTCTTCAATCAATTCGCCATGTTGCAAAATGGCAACCCTATCGCTGCAGGCTTTTATCACCGCCATTTCATGAGTAATTAATAAAATGGTGACATTTAAGGTATCACGCACATTTTTTAGTAATTGTAAGATCGATAATGTGGTTTCAGGATCAAGCGCCGAGGTCGCTTCATCGGATAACAAAACATGCGGTTTATTGGCAAGCGCGCGGGCAATGGCCACACGTTGTTTTTGACCGCCGGAAAGCTGGTGAGGATAATGATTTTTTTTGTCCATCAATCCTGTTAATTCAAGTAATGGATTAATGATGGCAGCTATATCTTTACGTGAATGATGGGTTAACTCCAAAGGCAGGGCTATATTGTCATAAACATTGCGTGAGGAGAGCAAATTAAAATGCTGAAAAATCATGCCTATTTTTTGCCTAGCATGCCGTAGCTCAGCAGAGGATAATTTGGTCAAATTTTGACCTGCAACGATGATATCGCCGCTGGCAGGTTTTTCCAATAAATTAGCACAACGGATTAATGTGCTCTTTCCAGCACCACTTTTGCCGATAATTCCAAATATTTCACCCGCATTGATGTGTAGATTAATATTCGAGAGCGCTGTGATAGAGCTGCCTATAGTGGTATAATTTTTGTATACATGCCGAAATGTGATCATAAAATATTTTTATAATGATAATGAGTCTTATATAATGCCTGCTTTTTTAAGCGGCGTCACCTTTGGGATAAAAGACAACTATGATTTCTCCGCTATTAACCGATTTATACCAACTTACCATGGCTTATGGCTATTGGAAATTGGGTTTACATGAACGCCTAGCGGTATTTCACCAAGTTTACCGTACGGAGCCTTTTAATGGAAATTATGCGGTTGCCTGTGGTCTTGCGACCCTGATTGATTTTTTGCAAAACTGGCACTTTTCTCCGGATGATATTGATTATTTACGCAGTTTACAGTCCCCAGCGCAAAAGCCGCTTTTTCCTGAGGATTTTTTAGATTATTTAAAGACATTGCGCTTTACTTGCGATGTGGCTGCTGTGCCTGAGGGTGAGCTAGTATTTGCCAACGAGCCTATGGTTCGTATCAAAGGGCCATTGCTTCAATGCCAATTATTGGAATCAACCCTCCTTAATATCATGAATTTTCAAACAATTATTGCGACCAAGGCTTCACGTGTTTATCAAGCCGCTAAAGGTGATACGGTGCTTGAGTTTGGTTTGCGGCGGGCGCAAGGCCCTGATGGGGCATTATCGGCCAGTCGTGCGGCTTATATCGGCGGCTGCGATGCAACCTCGAATGTTTTGGCGGGTAAACGCTTCGATATTCCCGTGCGCGGAACGCATGCCCACAGTTGGGTCACGGTATTTCCTGATGAGCTTACTGCTTTTCTCGCTTATGCAGAGGTCATGCCGGATAATTGTGTTTTATTAGTGGATACTTACGATACATTAACAGGTGTTAAACATGCGATTGAGGCTGGAAAGCAATTACGTGCAAAAGGAGGCAAGCTGCGGGGCATCCGTCTGGATTCCGGCGATATGGCAAGCTTAAGTATCAAAGCACGTCAGATGTTGGATGAAGCAGGATTTACTGATACGCAAATCATGGCCAGCAATACGCTTGATGAATATGTCATTGCTGAGATGAAAGAAAAAGGCGCTAAAATTTCAGCATGGGGGGTGGGAACCCATTTGGTGACCTCCTTCGACCAACCTGCTTTGGATGGCGTGTATAAATTATCTGCTTTATGCGATGAGCATGGCAAATGGCAATATAAACTAAAATTATCAGAGCAGATCGTTAAAATTTCCAATCCTGGTATTTATCAAATACGTCGTTATTTGCATAAAGGCAGTCTTGTTAAAGATGTGATGTATGACATAGAACTAGGAATGTTAGAAAGGGTGCATGACTCCTATGATGTTCTTATACCTGTCTTTGAAAAGGGAAATCTTATTTATCAACAAGAACCCATTCATCAATTACGTAAGCGTGCAATTCAACGCGTCAATGATTTTATTAAAGCTCATGCAAATAAAGCTTATCCAGTTGAATTAGAAAAAAAATTAGCTAATTTGAAGCAGCAACTTATTGCAACAGTTAAAATCCATGGAAAATAATCCCACATTTTTGCGCAGAATTCGTAGCTTTGTACGCCGTGATGGTCGTATGACAGACGCGCAGCGTTTAGCATTAGCAACCTCGTGGCCGCAATTTGGTTTAGAACTGCAAGCTGGCATGATTAATCTTGACACTGTTTTTGGACGAAAAGCACAACATGTGTTAGAAATTGGCTTTGGTTCAGGGCATTCTTTATTAGAAGCTGCCAAAACGCATGTTGATTACGATTTTATAGGAATTGAAACTCATCAACCTGGTATAGGAACATTGTTACAACATGTTGCAGCAGAAAAACTGACTAATATTCGTATTTATTATGCCGATGCTGTCGAAGTTTTGAATCAATGTATTCCTGATCATAGTTTAGATATCGTACAAATCTTTTTTCCAGATCCGTGGCGCAAGCGTCGTCATCATAAAAGACGTCTTATTCAGACTGAATTTGTAAGTTTGGTTGCGAAAAAATTAAAAGCAGGCGGTGAGCTGCATTTGGCAACCGATTGGGAAGATTATGCGCTGCATATGATGAAAGTGCTTTCTTCATCGACAGATTTTAAAAATGCATACGGCGTTGGCAAGTATGCGGAACGTTCTTCGCTGCGGCCGGTTGTGACTAAATTCGAACAGCGTGGTGAAAAGGCAGGACATAAGATTTGGGAATTGTTGTTTTCTCTGGACAACACGCCATAGCTTCACTACCCTTGATAAAATCATGCGATAGTACCAAGGACGTTGTATGCGTTTTAAAAAATATATTATTTCATTTCTTTTAGTGGGTTTACAAACTACGACAGTTGAGGCCACAGGCCCTGGCCCTTATTTTGGTTTACAAGTGGGTCAAACCAATATGGATAATAAAAATTTGTATGTTAATACAGGTCTGCCAGCAAAAACTTGCGATATGAATAAACCTTCGACTTGTATCACGACGCCCGGAAAAGTAAAACCTAACAATAAGGGTATTGGTGAGCGTTTGTTTTTTGGTGTGCAAATGAACAAGTATGCTGGATTTGAAATAGGTGCGACGAATTATGCGCCTTCCGTTTATGATCCTAAAATTCCCAATAGTAATCAACCTGCTATTAGGGGATATGCGTTTGATATCAATCTTAAAGGCATGTATTCACTTTATAATTTTATGGTATTTGGTAAGGTCGGCGGCGTTGGTACCAGGCAAACAGCAACAGGCGGCTTAACTAATGTATCGCTACATGGTGTGAAGTTGAACCAAGTTCCTAAAGCTGCTAACAGCGGCCATCTTACCGGTGCGTTCGGCTTTAGTTTTGATATTACGCCTAATTGGGTGGTTGAGTTGACGGCTAGCAAAATCTTTCAGGGCTCTAATTTCCCCAATGCCACTTTTGTTAGTGTAGGTTTTTCTTATCACTGGGTGGATTTATATTGTGGACAATTTTTGTGTTAATCAGACAAAAACATTCCAATCGTATTATTTAAAAATTGCAAACCAAGCTCAGTGGGTTGTATAAGCAAAGGATCATCGATAAGCAATTTTTTTTGTTTCGCGTCACGCAGTTTAGTTTCAATTATTTTGATGTCGAACCCTGTGCGTTCCATAAATAATTTGGTAGAAACACCGCTTGTTAATCGCAATGCATTTAACATAAATTCAAAAATGATATCTTTAGCCGCAAGTACGTTTGAGCTAGCTGTCTTGGGTTTTGCAGGATCAAGGTAATCATTAGGATGTTTAACTTGCCAATGTCTAGTGATCACTTGGCCATCCCTATCAGTGATTTTGCTATGTGCCCCTGCCCCTATGCCCAAATAATCTCCAAATTCCCAATAATTTTTATTATGTAAGCATTCATGACCAGGTTTGGCATAAGCCGAAACCTCATATTGGTTGAGCGTAGCTGTGGTAAGCAGCGATTTGCCTTGTTCTTGAATGGCCCATAAAGTTTCTTCTTCGGGCAATGCCGGCGGTTGATGATAGAAAAAAGTGTTAGGCTCAAGGGTAAGCTGATACCAAGATAAATGCGGGGGTGAAAATTGCAGACAATCTTCCAAATCAAGCAATGCATCTTGTATAGACTGTCCCGGCAAACCATGCATTATATCAAGATTAAAATTGCTAAAACCCGCATGGATAGCCAATTCAATCGCCTGTAGTGCTTGATCACGACCATGAATGCGGCCTAAAGCTTTTAACTTGCTATCTTGTAGACTTTGTATCCCTATCGACAATCGATTGATGCCTGCCTCTTTAAAACCTTTAAAACGTGCGCCATCAATCGTCCCGGGATTAGCTTCTAGGGTAATTTCGGTTTTCGTATCAAAAGACAATCGGTTCTCGATAGCGGTAAGTATCGTTTCTATGGCCTTAGGTGAAAATAAACTTGGTGTGCCGCCGCCAAAAAAAATACTACTCAAACCTCTTTCTTCGATACGCGGCAATTGTTCCTCAAGGTCTTGGATAAGTGCTTTAATATAACTTTCCTCAGGTACATTGTGTTTCAATTCATGAGAATTAAAGTCACAGTAAGGACATTTGCGCACGCACCATGGCAGATGGATATAAAGACTAAGAGGTATATTGAGTAATCGCATAGCTATTTGGCACTTTTTTCCTGAGGTACTCGATGAGCAAGACAAAAGTCTGAAATTTCTCTTGTTAAAGCAAGATCAGGCATAAAATAGGGTTCTTCACCAAGATCTTCTTCGGTCATGGGGTCGGTACCATGTTCGTCGTAATGGGCTATTATAGCAGATTCTTCATAGGCAACAGGAACTTTGCTGCCTGCAATTCTCACCGGCTTGGTCATTATTTGTTTAGATAATGCACAGATGAACTTGGGGGGGATAGCGATGTCGCCCATCTGTTTTTTATCGAGCAGTGACAGCGATGGCATAGCGGGTTTAGAGGCGAGGGGTTTTGATGCACGCTGTATTTTTTCTAATTCTGGATGCCAGTCATCAAAATCGTCATTTTCCAACTCCAGTGGATTGATAGGACCGTCAAACTCATCTTCATGCAGGGATTCGTCTTCAACATTAGCATTGACCGGGCTTTCATCAGGTAAGTCATTCATTTTTGTATCATTCTTTTTTAGCATATGTTTCCCTCGTTTTTATGTTGCAGAAATTACTGGTTAAGAAATGCAAAGTCAATTGAAGATATGCTCTTCTCGCATTAAAATGTCGCCACTCGAAATAAATAGTAGGAGTTGATGATGAAAAAACGTGTCAAAGTTGCTGTTACCGGTGCTGCTGGCCAAATTGGCTATGCGTTAATCTTCAGAATTGCTTCAGGACAAATGTTAGGCCCTGAGACTGAAATTGAATTGCAGTTATTAGAATTAGAACAAGCATTGCCATCCCTGCGTGGTGTTGCCATGGAATTACAAGATTGTGCCTTCCCGTTATTAAAGAATGTGGTGTGCACGTCTGACTTAAATACTGCCATGCGTGATGTAAATTGGGCCATGTTGGTGGGTTCTGTGCCGCGTAAAGAAGGCATGGAGCGTTCGGATTTATTGAAAATAAATGGTAATATTTTTACCGCGCAAGGTAAGGCAATTAATGATAATGCAGCCGACGATGTGCGTGTTTTTGTAGTGGGTAATCCCTGCAATACCAATTGCTTGATTGCTATGCATCATGCTCCTGATGTGCCTCGCGATAGATTTTATGCTATGACCAAACTGGATGAATTACGCGCACGCGCGCAATTGGCTATTAAAGCGTCAGTCGATGTAACAGCAGTGACGCAAATGACCATTTGGGGCAATCATTCGGCGACCCAATTCCCTGATTTTTATCACGCAAAAATCAATGGCAAACCTGTGCCTGAGGTCATTACCGATTTGTCTTGGCTGCAAAATGATTTTATTCCTATCGTACAAAAACGCGGTGCCGAAGTGATTAAAGCACGCGGTGCATCTTCTGCGGCTTCAGCTGCCAATGCGGCATTGATGGGTGTGCATGATCTGGCACATGACACCGTGCAAGGCGAGACCTATTCGGTGGCTCGTTGTTCGCAAGGTGAATACGATATTGATGAAGGTTTAATTTTCTCATTCCCATGCCGTACGGAAGGGGGTAAGTCTAAAGTGATCACAGGTTTAACGCAGAATGCTTTTGCGGAAGAAAAAATCAAGATTACCTTAGATGAATTGCGTAAAGAACGTGATGCAGTCAAAGAGCTGGGATTGATTTAAATAAACACCCCCTTTGAAAAGTCTTTGTTGCGTAAATCGGCATTTGAGCAGTGAAGAACCCCCTTTTTAAAGGGGGTCGCCGTGCATCTTCTTCTTTTCGCACGGCGGGGGGATTTTTTACGCCCACAACGCCAACACCGCCATAATCACTATCCCCACCAACAAAAACAAAAATTCAAATAAATTTTCTGACTCATGCATGCGTTGATGATGATTAATATGATGCAAAGTAGACATATATAAGAATGTGCCTGCAGCAAAGGCATTAAATCCGGCGGTCAATAATTGCGTCGATTGCAGTTCAATTGACATAAGCATGGTACCAAGCCATATGCCCAAAGGTGTCATAAATGAAAACACCCCGACAATAATAATGATAGATTTCAGTGTCAGTTGCGTAGGGTTAAGAATGACCGCAAGCGCAAAACTTTCTGAGCTTTTGTGTACAATAATGGCTAAAAAAATGATCAATGTTGTTTCAAGCGAAGTATTAATGCCAAGGACCGCGCCTTCAATAAGAGAGTGAATGATCAAAATTAAGGCAATCATATAAGGCAATGTATGTTTGGAATGGGGAACACATTTGGAAAGTCGTTCCAGAAACAGTAAAAGTAAAAAGCCAAGGGCACAAAAGAGTTCAGCTAAAGGATATGGATTATCGATAAGCGTGCTTGAAAAAACTTTAATCGCATCGGGCAGCATATGAAAAAGGGCGGCACCTAAGAAAATACCACTGGCAAAGGCATCAGCTGCCTCTAATGAAGGCTTATGCTCAGGCTGCGCGCGCACCTTGATAGGATAAATAACAGCCACAAGACTGGTTAGAAAAATAAGAATGCCGGCGATTATTTTATAAGTAATGAGTGACACGGTAAGTCCTATAGCTGCGTTGATGCACGGAGTGAAGTATAACATCAAATTTTTCTTTTGAACTAGACGCATTTTTCATATACTTCCCATACTATGGATCCCACTCTTATTCAGAAAATTGTTACCTGGGCATTGCCTGTATTATTTGCCATCACTGTGCATGAAGTTGCGCATGGGTGGGTGGCATCTAAATTTGGCGATCAAACCGCGCGTTTGGCCGGCCGTTTGACCTTAAATCCTATTAAACATATTGATTTAGTGGGGACCATTATTATCCCATTAGTATTAGTGATGGTGAGTCCGGTGGTTTTCGGTTGGGCAAAGCCTGTACCGGTGGATGCGCGAAATTTACGTCATCCACGGCGTGATATGGTCATGGTTGCCTTAGCGGGACCTGTGTCTAATTTGATTATGGCCTTTATGTGGGCCTTGATTGCAAAAGCCGCTCCTTATACTTCGCCCTGGTTTAGTGAGCCCTTAGACGCAATGGGTTGGGCGGGGATTAAAATTAATGTGATGCTTGCGGTATTGAATTGTTTGCCAGTGCCCCCCTTGGATGGCGGCCGGGCCCTTTATAATATTTTGCCTGGGCGTTGGGCGTGGCAGTATTATCGTTTTGAGCCCTATGGTTTTTTCGTATTATTGATTTTGATGTTTACCGGGCTTTTATCTTACATCATGGTGCCGCCTATTATTTTTTTAATCAATATAATAGCAAGCCTGGCTGGATTGTAGTGGTTCAAAAGGATTGATATGAACGTTGTCATTATTGTGCCTACTTATAATGAAGAAGGCCATATAGTTAATACCTTGCAACTTTTAGAACATGAAATGGCGCAGATTAACAACCATGTGTTCGATATTTTAGTTTTTGACAGTTGCTCCACCGATAAAACCATTCCTTATGTGCAGTCCTTACAGACAAAATTTAACAACATTCATTTAGTAGTCGAAGCTAAAAAATCAGGTTTAGGTGGTGCTTATATTCAAGCCATGCACTATGTCATGCAAACTTTTAATGCGGATGTTATTTTTGAATTTGACGCAGACGGTTCGCATCAACCTAAATATATACCCGTGATGATGAATGCCATTGAAAAAGGCGCCGATGTAGTCGTCGGCAGTCGTTATGTGCCTGGCGGCAAGATTGAAGCAAACTGGGCATGGAACCGCCGTCTGATTTCTCGTGTCGGAAATTGGGTCGCAAGATTGTTTTTAACACGCAAGTTTCGCGATATCACTAGCGGGCTGCGCGCCAGCAAAGTTTCTTTGCTTAAAACCATCCCGTTAGAAAAGCTTTTATCAAAAAATTACGCTTATAAAATCCATTTATTTTGGGAATTGCATCAACGTACGGATGCTATTGTTGAAGTGCCGATTACTTTTCTTGATAGAACTTATGGAGTAAGCAAATTTCCTAAGAATAATATGTGGGAGTCCTTGAAAGTGGTGGTGATGCTGCGTTTGAGGAAGATGTGTTCACTTTAATTTTTTTGACCTGTGAGATGCTACTTCAGCCACTTCCTCCTGTGTAAAACGATCCGATTTCCGCAGAAATCTATTTTCTGCATAGGCTATTAATTCAGCTGCGTAATTTTTTGTGCCACTGCCAAATGCTTTCCATACATCCTTCTTAGAGTAGGTATCAAAGTATTTTTTTGCCGCGCTTATTTTTTTGGCGGTAATATCCTCCTTTAACGCCAATACTGAATCAATTAACAGTAGCTGTCTAAATTCTTTCTTCGAAAGCACTTTTTCTAACTCGTGTGTTATCATCTCATTAGGATACTCTTCTACCCACGGACCGTACTCCTTCATATAATTCTTAATGTACTTTAGCTGACCGGTTTTTACGGGAATTTTATCAATGATATCGTCGTTGCGGATTCTTAGCATTTCAATGAGAAAGTGGTCTATTTTTTCTTTTTCTTCGGGTTGTACATTTTTAGAAAAAAGGTCCACTTTTTTCTTTGCTTCTTTTGGTTTTTTAGATTCAGCAAACATACCTATATTTGCGACTTTGGCAGCAGCTTTTTCTGGAACTAGGACTATTGAATATTGTTTTTCAAGTGTTTCGTGTGCTTCGATCACTTGCTTGCATAAGCCGGTTATATTTTCTCTTTTAGTTTCAGGCGGAAGTGCGATATATTTGGCATATTGTTTTCTAAATTTATCGCTATCCGATCTGAATTTATCGATGTCTAACTTATGTGGATCTGCTACGCCTGCCAATTGTTCTGCTGTTTTACAATAGTCTAATGCTGAAAAAAGAAGATCTAGATGCGATCCTCCAGCAGATTTGTCTATTTCCGCTTGTATGGTATCGCTTAACCTGGAATGGCTCATGAAACACCCCATGATTTTGTATCATAAGAGTATTATAACACACGTATTATATATTATTTGACCAAACAAAAAATCGAATATATTCAATTTTTACAAAAAAATGTAATATATTCAAACAGTTATTACATAGTTTGCATCTGTTATAATTAAATGGTACCTACTCAAGAGGTTAGTCATGAGTTTGACTTCCGCAGAATTAAAAGAACAATTGACCGCATTGAGAAAAGAATGCGAAATACATTATACACCTGGAGGAAGGTACATAAAAAAAATCGATCAATTGATAACAATGCTTGATAATGGCGGCACATCTAAACTCATTCTCGCCGAACTTGGAGTTTTGTTTCAGGAAGGTGTTAGACAAAGCAACCATAAATATAGCCCTAGCCCCACAGAAAATTTTATTATCATGGAATTAAATCCAAAGCCAAGTGAGTATACGTTTTATCGAGGAATCGGGCTTATTTTAAAAGCCGAGAATCAAGAGGATACTTATAATATTTATAATTCGATTCAATCTAAAGAAAAAAAATTAGAAGTTAAAGATGAAAATATTGCCAAGAAAACAGCCGCAGCAAGCGCACCGGAGAACATTGGAAATCTAAATAAAGATCAATTACTGTTACTGCTTGGGAATTTAAAATGGCAATGTGAAGAAAGCCAACGTAAAAAATTGTTTAGCACGCAGGGACAAAAAAAATTGCATGAAAACCACATTGATCAATTGAATTTATGGATCAACAATTTAAAATCGGGAGATGAGAATGAACAGTCCACAATAAGTGATCTTAAAGAATGGTTTAGGGATGCGGCAGAGCTTCGCTGGAAAGATCCAGAACGTTTTATTGCTGATTTAAATACCAAACCAAACGATCATCTATTTTATCGAGGAATTGGACTTATTTTAAGAGAAAATGATAAAAATACCAAGGAGCCAAGTCTTTATAAGAGCGTGCTAGAAATAGCGGAAATTAAAGAAGAGACGCCAAAAAGGTCATTCAAGAGGTAAACTCGGTTTTATTTTCATAATTGTGAAATTCCCTGATTTTTAATGTTATCAATAAAATCACAAAATTTACGTTGGACAAGAGTTTTTTTCCTAACTGGGG
>CAYVRW010000063.1:0-13705 GCA_964453575.1 uncultured Coxiellaceae bacterium
GATAACCACCTGTTTTCTTATGTAGAGTTGTGAGCAAAAATTTTGCGGGGTGACAAAGAAGTGGTGCAAACAGGCAACCTAATAAGCCTATTGCATAAACTTCTCAAGCATCATTTTGCAGATCCATTCCACGGCATATTGTTTAACACGAATACCACGCAAAGGGATTTTTTGATTAAATTGTTTATTGTCAATCATGATTTCAATCGTTGTAAAATTGGTTTTTTCATGGTGCCAAAATTCTTTAAGCCCAGTAATGTGAACGTTAGCTTTGGTGAGATCAGCAGTAAATGTAAGCTTATGACATGTTTCTGGCGTAAGCAAAATGGATTCCAATAAGCCGCCCGTTGCTTGATCGCAGATGCTAGTATTAGAAAGAGTAGGGAGTAGTTGTTTTAATTTTTCTGAAGCCGTTAATTTTCCATCATCAATGATATAATTGCTAACAGCTTCGTTAATTTTTGCAGCCAAACTTAAGAAATCATTTTTATGCGTCGAATAAATTTTAAATTCAAGATAGGGATAACAAATACGATAACCTGTAGTGCAATCAAAAGGTTTGGCGAGTGCATCCAGCGTTTCTGCAATTTCACCTTCACTGACACCAAACAATAGCCATTTTTGCTGATAAAAAGTTTGCTGAAAACCATGTTTGATTAAAATGGGAGTGACAACTTGATCGACCATTGGCAAACATTCCGGCGGCGGGCCGGGTAACATAAAAATCCATTGTTTATCGATTTCTAAACTGCAACCGGCTGCCGTGCCAGAAGTGTTAGGAATAATATCAGCACCTTCGGGAAATATAGCTTGTTGTTTATTGTTATCAGGCGGTATGTTGTAGCCATAATTTTTTAAACGTTCAACAATAATATTCCAAGTATTTTCGTCGAATATTAATTTTTTATTAAATGCTTCGGCTAAAGCATAACGTGTCAAATCATCCGACGTAGGGCCCAGGCCGCCGGTGATAATCACTGCTTGATGGGATTGTAATAAATATAAGAGAGCTTTTTTGATTTCTTCCGTATTGTCGCCTACCACCATGTGATTGCCGCATAAAATACCATGATTAAAAAGGTATTGGGCAATGGCTTGGGAATTGGTATTTAAAATGTCGCCATTTTTGAGTTCATCACCTGTGGCGAGTAGGGCTACGAGTTTTGTCATAGTGATCTTCAATCCATGAACTGGAGAGAGGAGGAACGTGGGATGCCTCTATCTTATGGGTTCTACACTTCCCTCCTTCCCCCAACCCCTTCCTCCAAAAAAAGCATTTGGAGGAAGGGGGGCTAGAAACTATTCCGTTGACTCTGCGTTATCATCCGATGATTCAGCAGCAGGAGCAGCGTCATTAGCTTGCGCTGTACCGTTTTTGTTAGTTTTTTTCAACTTTTCACGAATACGTGCAGCTTTACCACTAAGTTCGCGCATGTAATAAAGTTTAGCGCGGCGCACTTCACCATGACGTTTGACTTCAATGCTGTCAATGATAGGGCTGTAGGTTTGGAATACACGTTCAACACCAACACCATGTGAAATCTTGCGCACGGTGAATGCAGAATTAAGACCGCGGTTACGTTTAGCGATAACAACGCCTTCAAAAGATTGCAAACGTACACGTTCACCTTCTTTTACTTTAACTTGAACGACAACGGTATCGCCCGGTGAAAAGTCAGGAATATTTTTGGAAAATGCCTGCATTTGTTCAGTTTCAAGTATTTGTATAATATTGCCCATGTTTATTTCCTCATGCTATTTTCTTTCTCGGATAAATTCCATCAGCAATGCTAACTGAACTTTATCCAAATTTACCTTATTTAATAAATCCGGTCGTTTTAGCCATGTTTTACCTAACGATTGCTTTAAACGCCAGCGATCTATGTCTTTATGATTCCCACCCAATAACACTTCTGGAACATCCAAACCCTGAAAACTTTCGGGTCGTGTATATTGAGCATATTTTAATAATCCGGCACTCAATGTATCTTGCGCTGCGGAATCATCCGAACCCAGCGCGCCGGGGATCAAGCGTGTGATTGCATCTATCATTGTCATGGCAGCTAATTCGCCGCCGGACAATACATAATCACCGATTGACCATTCTTCATCGACTTCAAGCTCAAGCAGACGTTCATCGATGCCTTCATAACGTCCTGCAATAAAAATAAGGCTTTCTTTTTTAAGTAACTCAGCCGCAGCCTCTTGATTAAACAACTTTCCTTGCGGGGAAAGATGAATCACTACTGGTTTATCAGTAGGGGCTGCCTTTTTGGCTTCATGGATAGCACCTTGTAAAGGTTCTGCCATCATCACCATGCCTGGGCCGCCGCCGTAAGGTCTATCATCCACATTTCTGTGTTTATTCTTGGTGAAATCCCGAGGATTCCAACAATTGAGGGTGATTAATTGGTTCCTAAGTGCGCGTCCTGTCACTCCATATTCCAGAGTGGCAAACATTTCTGGAAAAAGCGTAATGACTCCAAACCACACTTAACAAACCCTCAAATCAATTCCCAATCCACTCGCATGATCTTATTTGCGAGGTCTATGCTTTTAATCACATCATTAGGCAGGTAAGGGATAGCATGTTCTGTTTCGCCCTTCACTACCAATACATCATTGGAACCCGTTTCGATAATGTATACAATTTGACCTAAAGTAACACCGTTTTGATTGATAACGGTTAAACCAATAAGGTCGTTCCAATAATACTCATCTTTCTCTAAAGCAGGAAGCTGAGACCTTAATATGGCCACCTTCTTGCCTGTCAGTAAACGTGCTTTCTCTGGATTGTCGTAGCCTACAAACTTAACGATGATGCCTTTGCCATATTCGCGTACATCGGTCACATCGATGGCTTTAAAACCACCTTTTTCTTCCAGGTACCAAGGCGTATATTCGGCTATGCCAACAGTCGATTCTGTGTAAGAAATGACCTTTAACCAGCCTTGAACACCATACGTTGAGGCTATTTTGCCAACAATCACATAATCAGCTTTATTCATCAGGCATCCAAAACAGCTTATTGCTGTGTTGTACCTGTGGTTTCTTTAGCTGATTTTTCAAATGTTTTAATCAATTGTTTTACACGGTCCGAAGGTTGCGCACCTTTTGAAATCCAATATTGCGCACGTTCGTGATTTAAGTTTAAACGTACGTCTTTGCCAGCAGCAATAGGGTTAAAATAACCGATACGTTCAACACAGCGACCATCGCGAGCAGAACGCTTGTCGCTAACAACAATATGATAAAAAGGGCGTTTTTTTGCTCCGCCGCGTGATAAACGAATGACTACCATTAGTTTCTATTTCCTAATTAATTCTATAAATAAAGGCCACGAATTATACGCGACTTTTTCGTATTTGCAAATAACTTATCTTATCTTATAGCGATTCCCACTGAAGAAGCTTAGCTATTCATTTGTAGCGACTTGTTGTCAGGATGACAACACTAAGCACAGGGATGTGCTGTTTGGAGCGTAAAATGAATAGCTAAGCTTCTTCAGTGGGAATCACAGTTTATCTTATAGGCGGCATCATTCCAGGCGGCAATTTACCCTGTAAACCACGCATCATTTTCAATAAACCACCCTGTTTGGACATTTTTTTCATCATTTTTTGCATTTGGCCAAACTGCTTGAGCAGCCTATTAATAGCCTGAATATCGGTTCCAGAGCCCATGGCGATGCGTCTTTTACGCGAACCATTGATAACATCCGGGAAACGGCGCTCTTTTTTAGTCATGGAGTTAATAATGGCTTCAATTTCAGTGAGCATTTTGTCATTGATGCTGTCTTTGGCTGTTTTAGGCAGGTTATTCATCCCGGGTAATTTGTTCATAATACCCATAATGCCGCCCATATTGGTGATCTGGCGTAATTGATCGCGGAAGTCTTCCAGATCAAACATTTTGCCTTTTTTCAGCTTCTTAGCAAGTTTTTCAGCCTTAGAACGATCCAAATTACGTTCAGCATCTTCAACTAAAGTTAAAATATCCCCCATGCCTAAGATACGAGATGCCACACGATCGGGATGAAAAGGCTCTAAAGCATCGATTTTTTCACCTATGCCCATGAATTTAATGGGTTTTCCTGTGACATGCCGAATGGAAAGTGCCGCACCGCCGCGAGCATCACCATCCGTTTTAGTTAAAATGACACCCGTTAAAGGCAGTGCTTGATTAAAAGCATGGGCAGTATTAGCAGCATCCTGACCGGTCATGCTATCGACCACAAACAAGGTTTCGATAGGGTTGGCCGCTTGATGCAATTGTTTAATTTCAGCCATCATCTCATCATCAATGTGCAAGCGGCCGGCGGTGTCGATAATAAGCACATCGATAAGTTTGGCTTTAGCAGCACTGATAGCAGCTTGGGCAATAGCAATGGGGTCTTTAGAAGGAAAACTAAAAAATTCTATATTAATCTGTTTGGCGAGCGTTTCTAATTGTTGAATAGCAGCAGGCCGATAAACGTCGGTACTTGCTACCATGACCGATTTTTTATGAGTTTGCTGTAAAAAACGCGCTAATTTGGCAACCGTTGTGGTTTTGCCCGACCCTTGCAAGCCGGCCATTAAAATAATAGCTGGAGGCTGAGCGCTGAGGTTAAGGTCATCACAATGCTCACCCATCATGCTGATCAGCTCTTGATGGACAAGCTTAATGAGCGCCTGGCCTGGCGTCAGACTTTGCATGACTTCCACGCCTATGGCCTTGGTTTGGATATGTTCTACAAAATCTTTAACGACGGGTAGGGCAACATCGGCCTCAAGCAAAGCCATGCGAATATCACGCATGGTGTCTTTAATATTGTCTTCGGTTAAGCGTCCTGTACCGCTTAAATTTTTTAAAACGCGACTTAATCGCTCAGAAAGGTTTGCAAACATAGTGACTCATCCGAAAGTACTTAATGGCGATGAAGTATAGCGTAAGATGCCCATGAGGGCACTATTTTATTCGTTGATGGCAAGGGTTCTTTGAATTAAGATAGCCATTACATCTTTTTTCGGAAAATACGTTTGACTCACACGGATATAGTAGTTTACAGCTCGGTCCTCCTCTTGCTCATTTTGTTAGCGGCCTTTTTTTCGGCAGCAGAAACGGCATTGATGTCTATTAATCGCTATCGGTTAAGACATAAAGCACGCATCAAAAAACGTTTTGCCATGCAGATTATTCAATTACTTAAACGGCCTGACAGGTTATTAGGTACTATTTTAATTGGCAGCACCGTCGCAAATATTATAGCTTCTGCCCTGGCCACTTTATTGGCCATTCATTATTTCGGCGAAGCTGGCGTTTTCCTTATCACTATTCTACTGACCCTTGTCATTCTGATTTTTTCTGAAGTGGCGCCTAAAACATTGGCAGCACTTTATCCCGATAAAGTAGCGAAAATCGTGGCCTGGCCTATTAGTTTGTTATTGAAGATTTTTTACCCCCTAGTATGGTTGGTGAATACAGTTTCCAATGGATTGTTGCGTTTAATGCGGGTGAAACTGTCCGGTCATGTGGTTGAACCGTTAAGCAGAGAAGAGTTGCGTAATGTGGTATACGAAGCAACGGGCAAAACTTCTCATCAATATCAAAGTATGCTGCTTGGCATTTTGGATTTAAATAAAGTCACTGTGGATGATGTAATGGTGCCGCGACATGAAATTGCAGGTATTGATTTAGATAGCACTTGGCAAGAAATTTCTCAAGTGATCGCGAAAAGCAAACATGAGTGGATGCCGGTTTATAAAGAAAATATCAATCAAGTAACAGGTATTTTGCATATTCGCGAATGTATGAAGATGGCATTAGACGGCGAATTAAATCAACAAATGTTAATAAAATTGTTGCATGAACCTTATTTTATTCCAGAAGGTACGCTGTTAAATATTCAATTACAAAATTTTAAACAACATCATCAACGTTTTGCGCTGATCGTGGATGAATATGGTGAAATTCAAGGTCTCATCACCTTGAAGGATATTTTAGAAGAGATTGTAGGAGAATTTACCTCCAGTGTAGAAGTAGGTAATAAGTTTATACTGTTGCAATCAGACGGCAGTTATTTGATTAATGGTGCTGTGACCGTACGTGAATTAAATCGCATTACGCATTGGCAATTTCCATTACGCGGCCCTAGAACATTAAGCGGTTTAATTATTGAAAATTTAGAGTCTATTCCTAAAGTGGGTATTTGTTTAAAAATTGCAGATTATCCTATTGAAATTATTGATGTGAAAGAAAATCGTGTGAAGACGGCGAGGGTGTTTCCGAAATTGATACGGCCGGATTAGAATGCTGCGATTTTTACTTTACTATACAATGAGTTGTCCACTAACCAGTAAATTTCGTGCGTATCGCGCGAATTTGCATGGTTTGATCCTGAAAAATGCATATTAAACCTTTTTCAACCAGAACTTCTGCTATTTTATAAGCAAAGCCGCTATGACATTTCTACCTTCCGCAGTTAAAGCATTGTAAGTCCGACAGGCAGCACGAGTGTCCATGATTTCGACGCCAATGCCTTGATTGATAAGATCGCCATATATTTCAATAGAGGGGAAGACGAGTTTTTCGCCCGTTCCTATCAATAAAATAGCAGGTTTCAAACTAAGGATAGCAGTTAAATGTTCAGGCAACAGTTCCGCGATGGTATTGGGTTGCCAATGATCAATCAAAGTATTGGCGGCAATAATAACACTTTCATGATAAAACTTATCATTAATTTGAATTTGCCCGGGTTGATAAGCACGGATTTGATAGTTGGCACTATTTTCGTCTAAGGTGAGCGGCATAAAGTTGATTGACATCAATTAAAGTAGTACGCATTATGTTAACAAAATTTGGAGCTTTAATACATGATACCTATTCATCAAATACAATGGCCTTTTAAAAGTGTCGTAGGCGCACTTTTGCTTGGTTTATTTTTGGGCCCTATTGGCTTGCTTTATGCAACGACCTGGGGTGGGGTAGTGATGTTGGTCTTGGCGGTTGCGATTATTCCCACTAAACTCCCTGTGCCGATTGCTATAGTGTGGTTAGGAAGCTGCGTGTGGAGTGTTATTGCAGCAAATCGATTTAATCAAAAACTTATGCAGAAAATTAGCACGCTTCATTAACACATCATTTTGGATTTTGTCGTGATACAAAAAAAAATAATACGCAGGCAAGCTATTGTTCCCATGCTTACCGATCTTCATCCTGTTTTACAAAAAATTTATGCCAATCGCGGCCTTGAAGTGTCAGCTGAGCTTGAGTATGGTTTTGATCAGCTTTTACCTTACCAAAGTTTGAAGGACATAGATAAAGCGATACAACTTTTGACAGAAGCATTGGTTCAGCAAAAACACATTTTAATAATTGGTGATTTTGATGCCGATGGTGCAACAAGTACTGCGGTTGCCATTCGCGCATTACGTAGTTTTGGTGCTCAAAAAATCAATTATTTGGTACCTAATCGCTTTGCTTTTGGTTATGGCTTAACGCCAGAATTAGTTGATGTGGCAAAGAAAGAGTTTAATCCAGAACTTATTGTGACTGTAGATAATGGTATCGCAAATCATGCAGGGGTCGCATCTGCGAAAGCTTTAGGAATAGATGTGATTATTACCGACCATCATCTTGCTGCAGAAACCTTGCCCGAAGCAGATGCGATTGTAAATCCAAATCAGCCCGATGATAATTTTCCCAGTAAACACATGGCGGGAGTAGGCGTTATTTTTTATGTGATGTTAGGTTTACGTCGCTATTTGAGCGAGCAAGGTTGGTTTGCAAAGCAAGCTATTCCAGAACCTAATATGTCACGTTTATTAGATATCGTGGCGCTTGGCACGGTCGCAGATGTGGTGTCACTTGATCATCATAATCGTATTTTAGTATCGCAAGGTTTAAGACGTATACGTGCAGGTCATTGTGCGGCAGGAATCACAGCCTTATTAGAAGCGGGCGGTAAAAATCAGGGAAACATCGTGGCAGCCGATTTAGGGTTTATTGTTGCACCACGACTGAATGCTGCAGGCAGACTGGATGATATGTCGTTAGGTATTGAATGTTTATTAACAGACGATAGGGAACATGCCAAAAAAACCGCGCAAATCTTAGATCAATTGAATGATGAACGACGTGTCATTGAACAAGATATGCAAGAACAAGCATTACAATTTTTAAAAAAATATAAACCAGATGAAGAGCAATTGCCAACAGGACTTTGTCTTTACGATCAAGATTGGCACCAGGGTGTGATTGGCATTTTGGCTTCACGTATTAAAGATCGCTTGCAACGTCCCGTGATTGCCTTTGCGCTTGCGAATGATGGTGAATTAAAAGGTTCAGCGCGGTCTATTCCAGGGGTGCATATCCGTGATGCGCTTGCAAATCTTGCAGTTGAATTTCCTGAATTAATCATAAAATTTGGCGGTCATGCGATGGCTGCTGGTTTAACAGTGCCGCTTAAAGCATTTAAAGCGTTTTCTAAAGCATTTGATAAAGTGATTAGCAGTCAAGTTAAAGAAAGTGATTTACAACATGCTTATTTGACGGACGGTGAATTAAATGCAGCAGATTTAACACTTGATCTTGCTCATTTGATACGTGAGGCAGGCCCGTGGGGTCAGTCGTTTCCTGAACCACTGTTTGATGGTGTTTTTGACTGTGTTGATCAACGTTTGGTAGGCAGCAAACATTTGAAAATGGTGGTTGCCAAAGATGGTCTTATGTTAGATGCCATTGCTTTCAATGTTGATATTAATGAATGGCCTAATTATCGTTGTCATCAGGTTGTTATGGTTTATCGATTGGATGTGAATGAATATAGAGGAAAGCGTAAAGTGCAATTGATCGTGGAGTATGTCGTGCCAGCCTAGAGACTGAAATTTGCTGGCATGATAATAATTAAGGTAATCGTTCACGCCCTTAAAGATTGAGGTGATACCATAGCTTAGGCGCGACTGGATGACAGGATGTCATCCCTAAGGCCAGGGATGGCCTGTTTGGAGCGCAGAAGCTATGGTATCACCTCAATCTTTAAGGGCGTGAACGATTACTAATTAAGGAACACTCGCTTTTGCGGCTGTTTGATTATACGCAATTTTTAAGTTGCTTTTTTCAGCTATTTCTTTTGCAACATTACCTTTGCCCCACCAGTTATCATCCCTACTTTTGATGAAGTTGTGCATGCTTTTTATGTGATAATAACGGTTATTATCTTTTTCCGGCTCCAAATTTGTTTCCAGTTCCAATAATACAGCAAGACATAATTCTTTTATGATCCGGGTATTCAATGAGGTGGATTCCCATTCTCCTTTCTGAAAAATTTCGGAAAGAGGTAGATTACAGATTTCTTCGCCTCTTGGTGGTTTCATAAACGGTATATAACCCTTTATTATGGGTTGGGATTTAGAATATGCCCTGAAAGCTCTGTTGACAATGGGGAAGGTGTTTTCTGGAGTCGCCCAGTCCTTCAGGTACGTGGTTAAGTAGGGAACAACAGTCGTTGTGCTATGGACAATAAGCTCTTCTTGATGAAACGATTTTTCATCATTTTTTGCATTATCATTAACAGGCGTGAGAGTTTCGGTGTTTGTTTTAGGTTTATCGATATCAGATGTAGTGACGATGGCATCATTCATATTGAAAGTAGTAAGTGTAGCATTAATTTTTTCACTAAATTCTTTTATAAATTTGAATAATTCATCCATGTAATGCATATGCGGGTGTAAAAAAAGTTCTATTTCTTTTCTTTCGATCGATTTGGTTTTATATTTTTTTAACCAGCCATCAATTTTTATTCTTTCATCGTTATGTTTTTTCATAATAGCTTTCATATTTTCGATAAACGTGTGATTGTCATGAATGGTGGTGCCCGTTTTTTGATATTTATTGACAAGTTGTGAAGTTTTTTCAAAAAGTTGAGTAGCTTGTTCTTTAATTTTTAAAAAAAGTGCGAAATGAAAGGTAAAATTATCTTCATCTGTCATTACATTATTACGAGAAACTTTTGATTCAATCATGTTATCAGATTTGATAAACGTTGTTGTAATCATCTTTTCAAGCTCTTCCAAAGTTTTTTTATAATTTTCTTGCGAAGATGGGTCTGTCATGCAGCTGTCAATGCGTTGTTTCACATCAGCTGGAAAATAGATACAACTCTCCATTTGTTGGATGTTACAATCAAGCAGTTTCAGATGATCAGAAAATTCTTGTTCAAAGCATTCTCGCCAAAGTGCGTGAAGTTCTTTCTCAATGTAGTTTAGGTCGTATTGGACAAACTTATCATCCTTCGCATAATTGTTTATGTTTTGTTGGATAAACCATTTTTTAATTTCCACAATTTTTTCGGTATTATTATTTAATTCTATTAAAAATTCTTTAAACTTTATATCAACAGGTTTTTTTTCCGGTTTGTCTCCTTTAACCACTTCAGGCTTATTTAATACGATATTTCTAAATTTTTTATGTTCTTGTTCTAGAAAAAGCATAACATGTTCAACAAATCCTCTTTCTTTCCCTGTCTCATTTAAAAATAATTTAGGTTCTTTTTCCAATAATGCGGTACGTTTATTTGAGGGAAGTTCCTGTAAGTTAAGTGTTTCATCTCCCAGACATCGCTTCATGCGATTAGTTAACATGGTTTTGTCGAAGGCAAGTAACTCTTTGAGTATTGCTGTGAAATATTGATCGTTAAATGTTGTGTCGTTTTTTAGTTCTAGAAAAGCCCGTGTTTTATACCTCTTTTGTAGATTCCCATTCAGTGGCATGAAATTTGTTGGCCAATGAACACGTCCATCTATCTCTGGAAATTTGCCTTTGCATAAATCTTCCGCTTTTACGCTTGGTGCCGTAAATAATATTCCATCTAAATAACGCGATCCTTTAATGTTGCTTGTTATTTCATCCCAATAAAGTTGATCCCAGTCAATTAAACCATTAATACTAATATTACATGGATGCAAGTCATCATTTTTATGTATGTAAGCAGAAATAAGTAATTCAGCAATATTGACTTTGATAAGGGTATCTTTGTCAGGATTTCCCATTTTTTCTTTATTTGGATCTTCATTTTTTGCAGGCGTGAATAGCGCATTGGTGAGCATGGGAACAAAATTGGGTACTTCAATGGAAACCGTACCTATTATTTTCCCTGCACTATTGTAGACTAATCTGTCTTCAGATGCTCTTTCTCCTAATGCCGCGCGTACCAAAACACTGAATGCGACAACATATTTGGCTAATAAAGGTGGATAATTATCATCACAAAGTTTTTTATATCCATGTTTCGTTGTGCCATCTTTATCCATAAATGCTACTGGCACAACACTATGACTAGAACTAGGAGTGGGTTTTGCGTCCAACTTTATTAATTTACTATCTTCAAGTGACAACTCGGGTCTGGTTCGCATAGTAGTCTTCCCTGTCATTATATTTAATATTTATGCTAGTAGTACAACATACTTTTTTATTGAAATCTATGTTATATACGGAAGAAGTAGGTGTTGCTAATCTTTTGAATTGATTAAAAAATTATAACTGTATGATATTGGAGTGTAATATATATACAGCATTGATTTAAACGAGGTTTTATATGTTTAACGCTCGCGTTAACCCAGAGACTCTAGTGGTTAATGCAAAAAAAATCGTGATCATAGGCGATGGTCCTATCGCACTCGCGCAAGCCATCGCGCTGAAAAATAAAGGGCTTGATGTGTGTATTGTCGGCCCTCGATTGGGTTACTACACACGTTCGGGAGATCTAAGAGAGACTGTTGTTACAGAAGAAATTAATCGCTTAATTGCTCCGCACGAAATTAAAGATACACCCAGTTTACATATAAAGGATACGGAAAGACAGTTATATGACATTGTTTTGCAAATGGGCATTCCTACATTAAAACAAAAATTTGTGGGATACGTTAATCGTAAAACCATAGAAATAAAAGATGAGCATAATAAAATAACCCAATTAGAAGCTGATTTAATCTATGATTGCACGGGCACAACACGTGCTTGCTTGAATAAAATAAATGACATTTATAAAAATACCTTTTCATTCAATATTGTTCCTGATAATCCTCATAAATCTTATGCTGTGGTAAGAGCTATCTTGCGGACAAAGCAACACGAAATATTTAATCGAAATTTTGATCCTTACTTCAAAATCGACCCCGTGTCGTACGTGTTGGGAATGGAAGAATTACGTGAGATGGGATGGCAAAGTTTTTCTATGCCTATTTGTTACGCCAATGCTTTTCCAAAAAAAATCTTGGATTCAGTCGATACTAACAATGTGCCTAAGTACATAGAAGATAAAGATTTTCAGAAAGTAAATATTTTTTTGCAAATTCCAGATGGTATGGAGGATCCAAGGGAAATTGAAAAGTTTGCAAAAATTATTATGAAAACTTTGAGAAATAATCCGCAAAATTTATCGTTGCCTAATTTTAAAATACATCATGAATCTACAAAAATAGGCAAACCCATGATAAGCGCATATGAAGTAGAACCACGTGTAACAACCCCCGGCTTTTATCGAGGTGATGAAAAAATACCTCCTATTTTACATGCAGGTGATGCTACCGCAAATGTACCAACTTATATGGCTGTGGGAGTTATTATGGGTGCAGAAAGATGCACAGAGTTAAATAAAACTTTGGTTATTCAGGAAGGCGTTCTTCAAGCAATAAAAACCAAAGAATATGATCGCACTTCCACCGCTTTACTTGATAAGCAGGTTGCTGAAATTGCACAAGCATTTAATGATTATAAAAAAATCATGGAAACGGGAAGTGAGTTAGCTGGGGAGCATTATAGGACGATTTTTAAAGCATATCTTGAGCCATTAGAGGCGCGTTTTGATATTCCGCATGAATTACTCAATAATCCTTTATATATTAAAAAAATTATCGAAGGATTAAAAATATTAGACCCAAAATTTCTTTTTGATCGTATACAAAAATTGGTAGAAATGGGTGATTCTTATTATCGATTGAAAACAGATGCAAAAGCTATCATGATGTATAAATTGGCTCTGAGTGTTTTTGAAATGAACCCCGCACTTTATGCTTCTGATATCATTGCATTGTATTCAAGTTTGATCCTGGTACAAAAAGATAATATTTCAGAGGTCATTAAACTTGCTGATGAAGTTTATAAAAAATATGTGCCATTGTTAGTCGAACAGAATAACAAATTAGAAAACATCTTGAAAAGAATTAATTTTCATAAAATGATGGCGTTACTTAAATATGCGGATGTTTTGATGAAACAAAATACTGAATCTTTAATTCCTGAGATTAAACGAGTGATTGAGAGCATAGAAAAAACCATTTCCACTTTTAAGCATCCTGAGATGCTTATTGCTCAATATGATTTAGTAAAGAAAAAATATCCGCATTATTTTACAGATGAGTTAGATCATCAAAAATCATTGAAGAGAAAACCATAAATCCAAACTGCCGCTTGGCGCGCCCGGAGAGATTCGAACTCCCGACCACCTGGTTCGAAGCCAGGTACTCTATCCAGCTGAGCTATGGGCGCGTTGATGAGATGGAGGGTGATTTTACTGAATTGATGGATGATTCGCTAGTGTTGGATGAAGTATATTTTTAGACCAAATAAACACCTAAATATAATGTTATGGTAAAATAAATGACCATAGTAACGAAGGTTACCGAAATGCAAACTCATGGTTTATATACAACGAGACAAGCCCTGG
>CAYVRW010000064.1:0-13674 GCA_964453575.1 uncultured Coxiellaceae bacterium
ACGAACTCAAAATACCAATATCACCACTTCTTAAATCCTCATGAAATTTATGAAATGCAATAATCGAACCCGCCGAACTCGTATTGGCATATTCATGGATAATGGAAGGCGATTCCATAGGTAATGGTTCCCGGCCTAAAACTTTTCTAACAATCAATTGATTCATATTCAAATTGGCTTGATGCAGCCACATACGCTTTAATGAATTTGTAGTAATACCAGAAGCATTTAAATGATCAATTAATAAGTCGGATACCATAGGAATGACTTCTTTAAATACTTTTCTACCTTGCTGCTTAAATAATAATTCTCCTGGATCTCTTTTATCGGTATCGCAACTGTTTAAAAAACCAAAATTATTGCGAATATTATTAGAAAAATCGGTCAATAACCTAGTACTTAAAATGGTATAAGGATGCAAACTTATCGCATCTCTTTTTCGTTGAAGTATTACCGCCGTACATGCATCTCCGAAAATAAAATGACAATCCCTATCTCGAAAATTTAAATGGGCAGAACAAATTTCGGGATTAACGATTAAAACCCCTTTTGCATGATTAGCTATCAATGCATTCATGCCTGTTTGAATAGCAAATGTCGCAGAGGAACAGGCAACATTCATATCTAGCGCAAAACCGCGAATCCCTAAAGCTTGTTGTACTTCGATCGATATTGCAGGATAAGCTCTTTCCATATTGGAACAAGCAACAATGACCATATCGATATCTGAGATTGTAAGATTAGCCTTTTTAAACGCATCTTCTGCTGCTTTTAAGGACATTTCGCATTGTATCGAAGGCATATCATGACTTCGTTTAGGTAACGAAGGTCTCATGCTATGAATATCTAAAATACCTTCTTTGTCCATCACATATCGACTTTCTATACCCGATGCTTTAATAATGAAATCACTGCTAGAATAAACCAAGGGTTCTACAATGTCGGGGTCATTTTGATTAACGTAATCGACATATTTATTAAACGATTCAACTAATTCAGCATTTGTCAGCACATGAGGAGGTGTATACAATCCGGTGCCGCTTATTACAATTTCTTCCACAAACCATCACTCCTTGAATATTTCGAATTCACGTTAGTTTACCTATTTATTTATAATCGACAAGCTATATGTTTATTTTTAAAATAGTCATGAACAGTGGCAGCAATGTCTTCTACGGAGGCCATCCCCCCCATTCCAACATCCTGGCAAGCTAATTTTTTTTCAACAGGATTAATAATGGCAGCACCCCATGTTTGTAATAAATGAATTTGCTCAAGGGTGGGTTTATTGTTCCACATCACGGTATTCATGGCAGGGCATAAAAAAACCGGTTTTGACCAGTCCCAAGCACGGACGGTACTTGTTAATAAATTATCACAAAAACCATGGGCCATTTTTGCTAACGTATTGGCATCAAGCGGGGCTATCAATAACAAATCAGCCCAACGCCGCATTTCAATATGTAAAATCGGCTCGCCCACTTTATAGGGTCCTTTGAAATCTGGCCATTCATCCTGGTCATGATAAACAGTAACATTCAATTCCTTGAATGCACTCATCTGTGACTGAAGAAAATAGTCTGCTTGCTTAGTCGCAATAATTTTAACGTTCGCAAAAGATACTAAGGATTTAACTAAATCCAACACTTTAATAGCCGCAACACTGCCTGTTACACCTATAATGATATTTTTCATGAATGTTACCTCTTTAAAACCCGTTTAATGATATGTAAAGCCAGTTCTTCCTTTATCTTTTTAAATTCGCCGGACTTCTCAACGATGATGACTTCATGGGCACCACGTTCAAGCGCTGCTAGATTATTTCCAATAACTATATCTGCATCACTTTGCTGCATAGTTTTCATAGCGGCCGCCACCAGCTCTTCATCATTGGCATCAATTAATAGTTTAAAACCCACGAGAAATATTTCAGGAGACCATTGCTTAATTTGATTAATAATTTTAGGCGCTTTTTCGAATGATAAAGTTAAATCATTGCTAGAACGTATTTTTTCATTCGAATAGGAACTTACAAGATAATCACTCACTGCAGCAGCTAAGATTACAATATCAGGTTTATATTTTTTAATAAGTTGCTTTAGCATGTCAGCATATTCGAAAAAATATTGATAGTGATATTCATGATAATTATCACGTGATGCTTGTGCAAATTCATACAATGCTTTAATTTCATTTAAATCGTTACCTTGCATACAATCAATTTGCATTGTAAAAGGAGATTTTCCATTTTTTGCACCCAGATAAATAACTTCTGCACCCGCCATTAATGCTTGTTTTGCAAGTGCTGCACCAAATCGGCCTGTGCTTTTGTTACCAATATGTCTTATGGGGTCCACTGCAACTTTGGTTCCACCGCTTGTAATAAGAATACGCATAGATTGCCTTTCATAGAAATCACTATCATACATAACGGATAAGATTTGTTCAATCGTAACCGCTTGACATGGTTTGATTTCTTATTGCATTATCTTATTGTCATTTATTTTCAATACGATAAGGAATCATATGCAAAATGAACATGGGTTTTTTTTCCCACAACAGAATAATATCGATTTATTAAAAGGAAATGCTAAAGCCATTCAAAATGAACTCGATGTTACCAAAAATCAGCTTATGAACGAAATAAAAGGCGGCTGCGTTCGATCAATCAGAGGACCAGACCCAGCAAAAATAAAGGAGTATCAAGATAGAATAGCTGCCCTAGAAAAGATGTTGGAGGAAGCAAAACTACATTCGCCAAAATTTAAAAATTAATAATGAGCAGCCTTCATGAAAAAAATATTTCTGATGATACCGCTATCATTTATTACATTAACTTCTTATGCGAATAATTTTATATGTCCATTTACGGATTATTTTTCTATTAGCGCTCCGTCTGGATATACTATTACCTCTCTTTCACCTGATGGAAATGTTTTGACGGCGCAACAAGGACCTCTCGATTTCACAACATTTTGTAAAGATCCATCAAGTATTGCAAGTGGCAAAATATTTGTAACCCTATCAACAAGTGACTGTGATTTATGTACCTTGCATATTATCGATGGTCCTTATGAAATGAATCCTACCGTGAGTTATGTCACTTGTGTTGGACATCTAAAATTCAATGGTATGGAACATGTTTGGGGAACTTATAGTTACAAATTGCGGTTTAGCCATTAGAAAATAATCCCTCTCCACTGAAGGAGAGGGATTATATAGAAAATTATAAGATAAGGATATCACATGCCTGACATGATTGATCATTTAAATGAACTTGCTGAAGCTTTAGAAAAAAACATCCCCATAGAATGCAATCAAAAAGGCCAATGGCAACAAGAAGGATCTTGCCATAAAATAACACGTTTATTGACCTTAAATTATTACGATAAAAATCAATTACTCACTCTCGCCAAAGCTTTTACCAAAACATTAAATACTCTTGAAAAAACGCCCGTTGTTTTTCAAAATGATATGAAAACCGTACAGCCGCAATATAAAAAGTTTTTAGCTTATTTTAATGCTTATCGTACTATTGAATCCAAACTTTTATTCTCTAAAGACCCCAGCATAAAACATGAACTTAATAATATTAGACAACGTATTATAGGATTACGCTATCGCATAGAAGCCATCCACGGTGGTCTAGATAAAACATCTACCCCTGATGAAACCATCGTAAAATACATCTGTCATTTAGCTTACGACTGGAAATCAAAGCAAACACTTTATCCTGATAAATCTAAAAATATTTCAGAACGTGATATAGCAAAAATTCGTGCAGCCTGCTTATACCCGGAATTTATTCGATTACTTTCATCCAATAAAGATCTACAAAATCAATTTTTTACATGGACCATACGTGACAATAACGGAGCTGCACAATTCATTGAATTTCCAGCAACATGTGAGCGCCTACAAACTTGTATACTGAGTAAAAGAATAGGACTCTTAGCGCCCGAAGAGTTAAACATCGTGGAAGAAAAAATTTCTTCTGGATATCAAAAAGTTATTTGCTTACCCTTTTTTGACGGTCATGACATTAATCGTATCAATATTCTTGATGAATCAAAAAAAGTTACCTTAAATAATGACCGCTCCATCTCTATTAAAGAAATATTGGCTATTTTTGCTTATAAGCGTATTACCGCTGGAAACGTAGAATTTTTTGGTACCAAAGGCATTATGAATTGGTCAAACTTCGAATTAGGAGCACTGAACACAAAAGCTTATACCTATAATAGAATAAATTTAACGGACCCCGAATGGTGGAGGCAGCTTCCTGTTCTAAAAGAATTTTCAAAAGAAGAAATGGAAGCAAGGTATCAACTATCACTTAAACCGGGTGATTGGGTGCGCTGCATAAACTCTACCCGAGAAAATTTAGATTATACCTTTAACAGGCGGCATGGTTATATAGAAATGGCTATTCCGCTGGATAATGGTCATTATGCTATTTACCCTTTTGGCAAATTTCCAAAACATTATCCGACTTCAATAATAGGCCAAATAAGATTAATAGTACAAACCCTAGAAGCCAGGATTGAATATCCTGATCAAAATACTTTTTACTCGCACCGTCAACGTGCCATACAGTCCAAAATGATCACGCCTGATCAAGGTAAAGCCTTTATGGAGCATATTAGAACGGATCTAATAAAATCCGTTAATAATAATCTTCCCTTTCAACTAGGCTATGAAAACTGCGCTCATTGGGCTGAAGAACTGTTATTAATTGAAGAAGGTAAAAATGCTCCAAATGCATTCAAAATGCCTCTTACACAAATGCACCATACACACAAACCTATGGAATTAATATTTCGTGCACCTGCAGCTATTCAATCAGCTATCATGAATGGCTTTAAATTTTTTGCTTACATTGATGGCAAGAAATTCAAAGAAAAAGGTGAACTGGTTTATAAGAATACGCCATTTAATGCAAAAATAAATGAAGTTTATCAATACCAACCTGCACATTTAAATGATCAAATTGAAAATGGCAGCTTACATGGTGTAATCAGCTATGGAAATTAAAAATCATCAGCCGTATGTTCATCCATGTATACACCTGAATTGCTTACTGTTGTGTAATATTCAGGCGGCACATAAAAACCGCAAGGTGGTGCACCACAATTCATCATAGGCATAACAGGCTGTACACAACCATTACCGCATGAAGGCGCCCAAACTGGACCGTAGAATGTTGGCCAAACGTAATAAACTTCCATGTTATAACCGCTAAGACTGCGGGTACGTCTATAATATTTCACCTTTTTAACGGGAGGGACATAGATTTGCTGCACAGCTCTTGTCTCGACCACTCGTCTTGCACAAGGCGAAGGGCAAGGCACCGGACAAGGTGTTGGGCAACCCGCATAATAATAATCGGCATATGCTTCGCTTCCAAAACCTAGTAGTAAAATAAGAAAGGTAAGCTTACTTGCTTTTATTGTAGTTTTCATAAAGCAGCCCCCATGAATGTCCTACTTAATATAATTTTATCACTGGGAGGCTGGTAAAAAGTGTCTATCAATTGAACATTTTGCTAGCTGATTGAATCTATACTCTATTTATTTTATGAAAAAATATTGATCACCACTACAAATGATTGTGTATTATTCACTATTTTTTAATATGATCAAAGAAAACTCATTATCACTAAACAAAAACTTATTGTTAGACAAGCCGCTATAAATAGCTTTCCAAAAGGAACAAGTTTTATACCATGAATAGCCTGCCTATAACGACCTCTATAAAGCATCACTAAAGGAATCATAATAAGTAAAATAAGACACAAAGCCCCTGCATAATGAAGTGCTTTAATAAAAATCCCTGGAAATATTAAAACGATAATTAAAGGAGGTAGATATGTTATACCATATACAAGCCAAGCAGACTTGCCTTTTTGGTTAATGGAAAGACCGTCTGCAATAAAATCCACTAAACAAATTGAAACACCTAAAAACGAAGTCACGGCACAAATGGAGATAAAAAGTTTAGCGATATTCGATAACCATGCTGCATGCACAACTTGATTAATATTATTCATCAACATGGAATTAGGATTTGATGAACCTAACATCATGATTAAACCATTTTCGCCAGTCTTTGAAATAATGCCTTGTATGACAAAAATCCAAAGCGCATATATAAGGAATGGAATTAAGCTTCCAATAAAAATAACTTTTGTTAAAAGTTTTGTATCACTTTTTAAATAAGTTCGCAAACTAGGCACAATAATTGCATAACCAAATGAAGTAAGCATGACCATAAATGCGCTGTTTTGCCATTGATAATTACCTTCAAAAACAAAATCAATATTAATATGACTTGCAACAAGAGTGACTAATAATAGATAAGCTAAAAATTTAACTGACATCAATCCACGATTGACGATATCAACAGAACTTATACCGCGATACACAATGGTGCCAAATATGAATAAACCTAATAACGTTGCAAACCATCTGGGGATGTTGATTACATTTGCTATTAAACTTTGCGTAATATCGCCTATTCCAGATAAATAAGCGCAAATCAAACTATACAGCAATAATAGGTACACTATCCAGGTTATGATTTTTCCCCATTGACCTAGGGTCCTGCCTGCCATGCTAATCATATTAGTCGTGGAAGGTAACCATAAATTAACTTCTAAGATACTAAACGCACCTACTGTCATAAGCAGCCATGCAGCAAATAATAACAATAAGGACATGGAAAAACTTAAGTGTGCGGTCACAATAGGCAACGCCAACATACCAGCCCCTACAGACGTTCCTAAGATCATTAGGACGCTTCCTATGGCTTTTTTATTCATAATTCTTTATCTCGCTGGTAAGTAAAGCGCAAGTATACCTAAATTAAATTTTATTAATCAATAACTTAAATAATAAACCTAAAAATTGTACAAATTTTGACTAATTCCATTGACAATAGGTGAATTATTGTATTAAAATGGTGTCTCTTTTGTTCAAATATTGATGCTATATGTTGTTTTTATTCATTATTTGACTCGCTTGCTCATCAACATGCTGGCTCAGGATTATCAAGATTTAAATCCTTTTTTATTAACCATAATAGGCGGATAAGAACCATGAAAATCAAACGTATTATAGTAGTTACCTTATTTTTATGCATAGCAGGATTGGGAGTATGGTATCAGCTCAACTCATCCAAAAATAACACCACTGAAAATAACACGACTGAAACTGAAAGTGTTACGAAACCTGTCGTTATCGCTGAAACCATCGTACAAACGATAATTGAGACTGAAAAAACCATTGTGCCTGCTGAAGATACAGCTGCCCCTGAAAAACAAGACACCGCAGTGAGTTCAGATACCTGGATGTCTAAAACCATCAAAACCATAGAAGCCCAGGCCAACACGTTAAATCCTGAGGTTTTAAAAGCAAGTTTAACAGCTTATCTTAAAGCTGAAAAATTAGGTATTAATGAAAAAGAAGTTTTAACGATCGTAGATTACACCTTGCCTTCGACAGCACGTCGATTATGGGTCATTGACATGAAAAATATGAAGGTATTATTCAATACCTGGGTGGCGCATGGTACCAATAGCGGCGGCGCAAAACCGACCTCATTTTCGAACCGACCAAGCAGCTTGAAGTCCAGTCTTGGGGTTTTTGTGACGGAAGAAACTTATTCCGGCGGAAAAGGTTACTCATTACGCATCAAAGGATTAGAACACAATATTAATGATAACGCCTATAACCGCAGTATCGTATTCCATGGTGCATGGTACGTCAGCTCCAGCTTTGCGCATGCAAGAGGCATGATGGGCCGCAGCTGGGGATGTTTTGCGGTAGATAATAAAATTGTGAAATCACTTATCAATACCATTAAAGAAAAATCAGTAGTGGTAGCCTATTATCCTGATAAAAATTGGTTACGAAACTCAAGCTTTATCAATTAATACGAATAAACGGTGGGCACGCTGCCCACCCTACGCCTGGCATTAAATTATACAATTCCATACACTTTGATAAAATTCGCTAAATGACTATAAAAGTAGTTTCATTTTAGTTAAAATCTTACACCGATTAGTCAATATATTATCCACGCTAGAGGTAAGGTATGAATTTATCACAAGTCACATATATATGGATTGACGGAACCAGTCCGACCCAAACATTACGTTCCAAAGTCAAGATTGTACCCCATAACAAAAAATCACTAACCGTCGAGGATTTACCTCAATGGAACTTTGACGGCTCCTCTACTTACCAAGCCGTCGGCCATGATTCTGATCTTATTTTACAGCCCGTTTGTATCGTAAAAGACCCTATTTTAGGCCAAGGAAATTATTTAGCCCTTTGCGAAGTATTAAATCCCGATGGTGTCACTCCGCATCCAAGTAACAAACGTGCCCATTTAGTCGATGTCATGCGCCGCGGCGGAAAAGATCAAAATCCATGGATTGGTTTCGAACAAGAATACACTTTATTTGACGGTCAACAACCCTTAGGTTGGCCAGACCGCGGTTATCCAGCACCTCAAGGTCCTTTTTATTGCGGCGTCGGTGCTGATGAAGTGTTCGGTCGTCATTTAGTGGAAGAACATGCTCAAGCTTGTTTAGATGCGGGTATTATGCTTTATGGCACCAATGCTGAAGTCATGCCAGGCCAATGGGAATTCCAAATAGGTTATCGCGGTGTTGAAGATGAAAGCGCAGACCCTGTGACAGTTTCCGATCATTTATGGTTAGCCCGTTGGTTGTTGTATCGTTTAGGCGAAGACCATGACATCACTGCAAAACTGCATCCAAAACCTGTCAAAGGCGACTGGAATGGCGCAGGCAAACACACTAATTTTTCAACCAATGCAACACGTGATCCTAAAACAGGTATGGATGCTATCAATAAAGCAATTAAAGCCTTAGAAGGAAGACACAAGGAACATATCGCTGTTTATGGACATGAATTAGAATTACGTCTCACCGGAAAACATGAAACAGCTCATATTTCCCAATTCCAAGCTGGCATTGGCAATCGCGGCGCATCGGTTCGTATTCCAAGACCAGTAGCAACTAAAGGTTATGGCTATATCGAAGACAGACGCCCTGGCGCAAATGCAAATCCTTATGAAGTCGCAGCCATTTTGGTTGAAACTATTTGTGCTGTTCCGGTTAAATCAAAAACTACGGTTGATGCTTAATCCTGTCCACGTCAAATTTTTCTAGGTCCCGCGAATTATTCGCGGGATGACGTTGGTTCTAATGATTAGAAAGGAAACGGTATAACATGAATCATGATTCTGTCGTGGTGGTCAGTATAGCTAGAACCCCACAAGGTAAAATGCTTGGCGAATTAAAAGATTTTACCGCACCACAACTAGGCGCCATAGCTATTCAAGCTGCAGTTGAACGAGCGCAGATTAAACCCTCTGATGTCACTGATGTTATGATGGGTTGTGTGCTGCCTGCAGGGCTAGGCCAAGCACCTGCAAGACAGGCTGCGATTACTGCTGGTTTGCCAGTAAATGTTCATTGCACAACGATTAATAAAATGTGCGGTTCTGGCATGCAATCGGTTATTCTCGCGTATCAGGCTTTATTATCCACAGATGCCCATCATGTCTATGTTGCTGGCGGCATGGAAAGCATGAGTAATGCACCTTATCTTATACCTAAAGGACGACAAGGTTATCGCCTGGGACATGCACAAATGTTTGATCATATGCTCTTAGATGGCTTGGAAGATGCTTATGATAAAGGCCGTCATATGGGTTGTTTTGCTGATGAATGCGCGCAAAAATATCAAATCAGCCGTGAAGAACAAGATCTTTTTGCCCTAGGTTCGCTAGAGCGCGCGAATAAAGCCATACGCGATAATGTTTTTGCACGTGAGATTGTTCCCGTTACCATCAAAAATAAACAAGGTGAAAAAACCATTGCTGTCGATGAACATCCTGGCTCGGTGAAACCTGAAAAAATTCCGCAATTACCGCCCATTTTTAAAAAAGATGGCACTGTCACCGCGGCAAATTCTTGTTCTATCTCCGATGGCGCTGCAGCCTTAGTTTTAATGCGGCAATCTGAAGCTGAAAAGCGTGGTCTGAAACCCTTGGCACGTATCCTTAATTTTAGCTCTCATTCAAAAGCACCTGATCAATTCACTACTGCTCCCATTGATGCCATTCAACAATTACTTAAAAAGCTTAATTGGACGGTAAATCATGTGGATCTTTTTGAAATTAACGAAGCTTTTGCCATAGTGCCATTAGCTGCCATGAGTGATTTAACTATTCCTAGAGAAAAAATTAATATTCACGGTGGCGGCTGTGCCTTAGGCCATCCTATTGGTGCAACCGGTGCGCGTATTATCGTGACTCTTATTTCTGCCTTACAAACTAATAAATTAAAATACGGCATTGCAGCATTATGCATAGGCGGTGGTGAAGCAACAGCCATTGCGGTGGAAAGTCTCGCATGAGCAATCGTGAATCCATGGAATTTGATGTCATTATCGTAGGTGCCGGCCCTGCAGGATTATCAGCCGCCATTCGGCTGCTACAACTTAATGCTAACTTATCGATTTGTGTGTTAGATAAAGCCGCTGACATTGGCGGACAAATTTTATCGGGTGCTGTGATAGAACCTCGTGCGCTCAATGAACTCATTCCGGATTGGAAAGAAAAAGGAGCGCCGCTGCATACACCAGTGACAAGCGATCAATTTTTATTATTAACGGAAAATAAATCTTTTCGCATACCTACACCTCCACAAATGAAAAACCATGGTAATTACATTATTAGTTTAGGAGAATTATGCCGTTGGCTGGCAACGCAGGCGGAACAATTAGGCGCTAATATTTTCCCAAGTTTTGCCGCAACGGATATTATCTATGAAAATGGCGTCGTTTGTGGTGTTATCACCGGCGACAAAGGAATTGATAAACAGGGCAAACTCACCAGTCATTATCAAGCTGGCATGAACCTATATGCGAAACAAACGTTTTTTGCAGAAGGTTGCCGCGGATCTCTTACCCAAACACTTTTTGGCAGGTTTAATTTACGTGAGCATTGTGATCCACAAACCTATGGATTAGGTATAAAAGAATTATGGGAAATTCCTCCGAATGAACATCAAGCAGGCTCCGTTATCCATACCATTGGCTGGCCGTTAGACTATCAAACTTATGGCGGTTCATTCATTTATTATTTAGGTAAAAATCTTTTAGCCGCCGGATTTGTAGTCGGTTTAGATTATAAAAACCCTTATTTAAATCCTTATGAAGAATTTCAACGTTTTAAAAATCATCCTAAGATTCGAACTTTATTTAACAATGGTAAACGTATCGCCTATGGTGCACGCGCGCTTAATGAAGGCGGGTTCCAATCCATTCCTAAATTAACCTTTCCGGGTGGACTTCTCATAGGATGTGCCGCAGGATTTTTAAATGTGCCAAAAATTAAAGGCATTCACACTGCCATGAAATCCGGCATGCTCGCTGCTGAAAGTGTTATGCCATTGCTACAAAAAACCTCGCGCGAAGAATGCACGGACTTTTCATTACACATTAAATCGAGTTGGATTACCGAAGAATTACATAAAGTTCGCAATATCCGACCGGCCATGCGCTGGGGATTATTACCCGGACTTACCTATGCTGCATTGGATACTTATGTTTTACGCGGTCATGCGCCTTGGACTTTACACAATCACAACGATTATCAACAACTAAAACCTGCAGAAGCATGTAAAAAAATCGATTATCCTAAACATGATAATAAGATTACCTTCGATCTAATGAGCTCTGTCTTTCTTACTCAATCCATCCATGATGAAAATCAACCTTGTCATTTAAAACTTTTAAACTCCAAGACACCTATTGATATTAATTTAAAAATTTACGATGCTCCTGAGCAACGATACTGTCCTGCTGGGGTATACGAAATTGTGCGTAACACGAATAACCAACCGTATTTGCAAATCAATGCGGCAAATTGCATCCATTGTAAGGCGTGTGATATCAAAGATCCTACCCAAAATATTATTTGGACTCCCCCAGAAGGGGGGAGTGGGCCAAATTACACTATAATGTAGCAAATTTTAGCTGCTGTTTCGGAGCCGTTAATTCATCAACCATCTTTAATATATTAGGATCTATACTGTTAACAGCCCTTACAAAATCAGGATCCAATTTATATCCAGTTGCCAAAATATCTTTGATAAGGACTACAAGTTTTTCTGCAAATTCGTTATGACCGCCTTGGAGCTTAATTAACGAATCATGGTACTTTTTTAATGCCTCCACTGCTTTAGGGTCATCTTTAGCTTGGTAGGAATAAGAATTGGATTTCATTACATCAAGGTAAGCCGCATCTAAATTTTCGACTTCTGCTACTATTTTTGAAGAAGGAGGAATATATAATGGATTACGAACCGTCTCTCCATTGATCTCATATCCGAGAGTATTATGAACATGGCTGGTGACAGCTATACTTTCATCTTCATGTTCGGTCCTTCCTGTTGAAAAAGCTTCTTTTACGTGTAAAAAAGGCTGATCATTCGCATCTACTATAGCAACAGCATATGGGCGAAAGGAACTAGATGCTTCTGTATCATTAGACCCCCATCCACCATATTTTGAAAATTCGATGGCAACATCCTTCTTTAATGTGAAACATGCAAAGCCATGGTTGTTCTCAACATGATCCATTAACAATTCACAATTATCTCGATATTTTTTCAATATTGCAGAATTTGATTCACCTGGATATTTTAAGCGTACACGACCGCCAAAAGGTTTTAATGGATTAAGATTAGAAAGACCTGAAAATAGTTTGATTATACTTCTATGAAATAATCTATTTATAGCCATAACCACCCCTCATGTATTTATAATTAGACAATCCATTCGATTTTAATTAGAAAATATTCAATTTTCAACAATAATTAAAATTAAAAGACAAAAACAGATAATTTGATTAAAATAAATGCTTTTTATGGGGAATGTTGGGTATATTTAAGCCAGATGCGCAGTGGCTTCAATTCCCATTTCATCGTTTTCTGGATGATAATAGGGAACGATTTCAACGTTTTTGACATATTTGGTAGTAAATACAAAAGAAGAGCCAGTGCCAATAGCAGCTCCAGCAAGTACATCAGTCAGCCAATGTTTTTTAGTGGGAATACGGGAATAGCCGACCGCTGCTGCTGCGGCATACATAGGTACGCTATAAACGTAGCCATAACGCAGCTGCAAAAAAGTAGCGCTGACAAAACCGTTAGCTGTATGTCCGCTTGGAAATGAATGGTCTCCGTGATTTGGCCGCCTGCGATGAATAGCGATTTTAAGTGCTTGTTCGGTTCCGGTACTTAAAAGATAAGAATAAATAAATTCATAAGACCCTTTGGCATCTTTATTGTATATTGTCTCGCCTAGTGCAATAAAAGGTATGACTACTTCTCCAACATCACCGAACTTTACTAGACTGATAGCTAATGCTGAGTTACAGATAATGATAGTGATTAAGCTAATTAATTTTTTGCAAATCCATTTCATGTCAATTTCATGTCAATCCTCATTAAGATTTTGCATCATAGCAATACTATCTTATTAATGAAAGCTGCTACCCGCACAAATTTTTATTTATAACGGTTTAAAAAAGTATGGTCATAGTTGTTTTTCGCTCCAGAGCATACATCCATGT
>CAYVRW010000065.1:0-13563 GCA_964453575.1 uncultured Coxiellaceae bacterium
GCACAAAGACCGTGGGTAATCCTACGGTCCTTGTTTCACCTTGTAACGAATAAAAGATTTCTGTAACACGCAAATGACTCACTTCACCTCTCACTATCAAGTTTTAAGTTTTTTAGCATCTCATCTAGCATCGATCTTGGAACGTTCTTCGGTCAAAAAATCTCGATGTAGAAAGAGCTACACCTGCGATTTTTTTTCCTCAGAACGTTCCAATCTCTCGCTATCTGAGCGCTAAAAAACTTAAAACTCAATAGCGAGAGGTGTATCAATGACCTGCTTTTTTAATCTGCTTTAATTGCTCGCTTGCTAAGCGCGCGGAAGCAGTTCCAGGATATCGAGTGACGACACCTTTTAATGTTGTTTTTGCATCATTCCACTTAAATTGGCCTACATAAATTAAACCTAATTTAAGTTGAGCGTCTGACGCCTTAGAACTACCGGGATATTTCTTAACGACAAGTGAAAACTCGCTAGCTGATTGTTCATTTTTGTTTAGCAGACCATACAATTCGCCTAACCAATAATGCGCATTGGCAGCTGTTGGTCCGCTTGGATATTTTTGTAACATTTTTTGCAATGTGACAATAGCATCATTATATTTTTTAGCCTTAATCAAATCATAGGCCGTTTGATATATTTGTTGTTCTTCAGCCGCATTCGGTTGGCCGTGCGCTACAGGTTTAGTGGATGCAGCAGGGGTTGCTATAGGTAAGCGTCTTGCCGATGCCTTCACCGCAGGTTTGATCATTGCGGCATTCACTGTGGGTGCAACATCATTATTTGCAGTTGGTATAGGTGCCTTAACTGTTTGTGCCTCAGCAAGTCTTTTATCAAAATCAGCATACATAGCTTTTTGCTGGCTTTGCATTTGTTGCACTTGATGTGACATTTCTTCTAGCTGACCTCTTAAGGATTGCACTTCTTTTTGCAACTCCTCTGCTTTTGCCGACGAACCCGATTGATGCAAATTTTTAATTTGCTGTTCTGCTCGCTGCACACGCTGTTCCATCGAAAGCGGCCGCGGCGGAGGTGCAGGGATAACAGCAGAAGGAGCATCAGGCTCGCGTGGGGCAGCAGCACGGCTTGGCGCAGTACTGCTCACCTCAGGGGTAAGACCGCCTGAAAAAGCAGCAGGCGGAGGTGCAGGCGCATCCACCGGCGCATCAAGAGCTTGGCCGTCAAAAGGAGGTGGGTAATTATCCACCTCATAAACAGGAGCATCTTCAGCATACGCAGCAAAAGCAAAAGCTGATAAGATTGCCGCTGCAAGAATACGCTTTACCTTAGCCTGTATCATAACTTATCCCTGTTGTATATGTGCAAAAATAGCACGTCTATCCCGTTGGTAATCTTCTTCCGAATGCCCTTGAGCTGCTAAGCGTTCTGCACCATAGCTAAGCATACGAATTTGGCTTGGATTGACACCTCTTTCTTTCAATATTTCAGCAATAGCATTTGCACGACGTTCGCCTAAACCTACATTATATTCACGGCTGCCGCGTGGGTCGGTATGACCTTCAAGTATGAGTTTAGCATTGGGGTGCGAGAGAAGATAATCTGCTTTCGCATAAATATCAGGCATGTCCGCAGCTTTTACGACACTTTTGTCGAAGTCAAAATAATAAACATCCTTTGACGAAGCAGAAGCATGTTTAGCACCTACGCCATCACCGTATTTTGAATTAGAACCTGCACCTCTGGTGCTTGCTTTATGGCTCACTTTATCATAAGGATCACTGTAAGAACTGTCATCAGTTGGATCCATATTTTTCTTGGTATGTGTACAACCTGCTACAGCCAAAGCACTGGCCGCAATCAATAATATCTGCGCTAATTTCTTTAATTGCATGACTTTCATCTCCCTTAAAAATTATTCCAAACGGAATTTCTAAAACCTAAATGCATGAGTATACCCATAATATGGATCCTATCAAGACAAAAATGGCGACCAGGCAGGATCTTGAACCTCCCCATTTCGCGCCGGCAATCGCAACTGAATACTGCCATCGGTGGCTGCCATGCCTAACACATTTTGGCCTTTATACCATGTTCCAAAAAGAACCATACCGCCATTAGGCGCCATACTGGGAGACTGACTATCCGCGCCCGAGTTTGTCAATATTCTAAACACACCCGTGTCTAAGTCAAGTGTACCTATATTGTACAGCCCCGAATCTTGATTAAGTACTACTAATCGATTGCCATCAGGCGTATAGGACGCACGTGCATTATACTTTCCTTCATAAGTCATACGTGACACGGCGCGGCTTGCCAAGTTCATTTTGTAAATTTGCGGGCTGCCGCTACGATTGGAAGTGAAAACAATAGACCTGCCATCCGGCGCCCATGAGGGTTCAGTATTAATATAATAGTCATTAGTTAATTGGGTCATTTGCCCTGTATTCAAATCTAATACATAAATATTAGGCGAAACATTTTTGGACAAAACTAAGGCAAGCTTGTTCCCATTGGGTGACCAAGCCGGCGCGCCATTAATTCCTGGAATGCGGCTTACCAACCGTCTTACACCTGTTGCCACATCTTGGATATAAATAGCCGATTTTTTATTTTCAAATGAAACATAGGCAAGCTTTTTGCCGTTGGGTGACCAAGCTGGCGACATAATCGGCTCATAGGAAACTAGCAGAGGGGTAGCGTTATAGCCGTCTTGATCCGAAATTTCGAGAATATGCCTGGTTTGTTTATCGGGTAAATGTTGCACCACGATATAGGCTAAGCGCGTTGAAAAAACACCACGCATACCCGTAATTTGTTGGAAAACTAGGTCACTGATATGATGCGCGACTGAGCGTAATTCTTTTTGCGGAACGGTGTAAGTTCGAGCCAATAACACGCTTTCTCGCACCCTATCCGGATCAGCTTTACCCTTAAGTCCATCGACTAATTTAAAACTTATTTGGTACTGATCAGCACCTGTCCTTTGAATACGCCCTGATACAACCGCATCTGTTTTTTTAGAATCATCATGATACACCTTAAAACGACCGCTGTTTCGCAGATCATTGGTTATAATGGGTGCTGGATCTTCCGACATTTCACTGGAAAAAGGAAGCACAGTAATAGGCACAGCACCTGCAATTCCTCGTGTTAATTCTAAATTTAAGATGGCAAACGCAGGGCTTGCTGTAAGAAATATGATACTAAAGCATAATGCGGCTAGGTATTTACGCATAATGTCTGGCTTCTCCATGGAAAATAGGTAGATTTTATACCATAAATGGCGTTGTGGCACTATAAAAGCTAATGAAAATCCGGTCGCGGCTCGGTAATGAAGTTGTCACAAATGACTCAATTCATCCAACTCTCACTCGCCAACACATTCTCCGGCTTCACCTTTAACACAAACTGTCTAAAAGGCTCGAAATCATCCGAATTAGGCGGAACAGGCAACGGCGATGACTTTAACACAGCAGCCCTTGCTGATCTATCCAACGCATCATCACCACTGCTTTTTGCTAGCTGCACATCAAGCACAACTCCACCTGGAGCGACGCGAATCAGCAATTCTGCCGTACGTTTTTTATCGACATTAGATGGAATTAACCAGTGTTGACTAATGGTTTGCAAAATAAGTGCTTTGTATTTATCAACAACGCCTTTGGAAGCTGTGTTACGTACCCCTATCACCCGTTTTTGTTCTTGGGTTTTTTGATTTAGAGCAGTTTTAGCTTTTAAATCATTCATTTCTTTTTCAAATTCAGCTTGCAAGTTTTTTTGTTTGACCTTTTTTTGTTGTTTTTCATGCTGTTTTTGCATATCCGCGAGTAATTCTTTTTGAATTAAATCTTCTTTTTGTTTTTTTTGTGTTTTATCCGGAATAGGGATAGCTGCTTCTACTTTTTTAGGAGGAACTATTTCAGCCGCAGGTTTTTTTAGTACTTCTTTTGGCGGAGCCGGAGGAGCAGGTATGGGTTTTTGCATAATTTTTCTAGCAGATTGCGGTGCATCCATCACCATCGCTTCAATCACTTTATCGTCGTTATTGATAACCGGCGGCAGCGTACTAAATTCAAAACTCACGACCAAAATCGTCAATAAGACTATATGCAACAATACAGAAAACAATAAATGTTTTGAATAGCGTTGTTGCATATGGTTATCCTATTTTTTTTCTTGTGACCCAGGTTGGGTAATCAACCCTACACTTTTAGCGCCTGCTTGTTGAAGTAATACCATGGCATCCACAATTTTTCCGTAATTAGCATTTTTATCACCGCGCACTAAGACTGGACGCTGTTCACCTGCAGCTGTGCTTGGCGCTAATTGGGTAGATACTAAATTACTTAACACTCTTGCGGTAATGGGTTGGCTGGGTTTAGCAGAAATATTAAGATAATAATTTCCCGTAGCATCCACTGTCACAATCAAAGGTTCTTTTTGATCAGGCGGCAGTGCTTTTGCTTCTGTCTTAGGTAATTCGATTTTAACACCTTGCGTTAACAAAGGTGTGGTAATCATAAAAATCACCAGCAACACCAACATCACGTCGATAAATGGCACGACGTTAATTTCTGACATAGGACTTCGGGAATTACGTTGATGATAATAAGCCATAGTTTACTCCACGAGTTCTGCAGCTTGCGTCCGACTGTATAAATGAGCCTGAGTTTGCCTCATTAAAATATTAGCAAACTCATCTTGAAAAGCATCAAAGCGATTCAGTAATCGGCCAATTTCGGTGGCATAGCGATTGTACGCGACCACCGCAGGAATCGCTGCAAACAAACCCATGGCGGTTGCAATCAAGGCTTCGGCAATGCCAGGTGCAACCATGGAAATCGTTGCTTGCTGCACATTGGCCAACGCACGGAATGACAACATAATGCCCCATACCGTTCCAAATAATCCTACATAAGGACTGGTCGAACCAACTGTTGCGAGTAGCGGCAAATGAAATTCTAATTTATCTTGTTCACGCATTTGTGCAACACGCATCGCACGTCTGGCACTTTCCATCATGGCTTCTGCCGACAAACCCATTTGTTTTTGCAGGCGGATAAATTCTCTAAAACCCGCTTGAAAAATTGCATCCAAGCCGCGCGTTTCGGCTGGATTCCTGCTGCTTGCCTCATAAAGCTCGGCCAAATCACCGCCGCCCCAAAATTTATTTTCAAATTTTGTGGTGGCATCGCGTACATCTCTTAAATAAAACCAGCGCTGTAGAATATACGTCCACGAAATAACGGATGCGCCGATTAATAGCATTAAAACGAGCTTAACAACCAAACCCGCGTTCATAAAATAGGCCCACAAAGAAGAATCGATACTCACTTTTTTTCTCCATGTTGATGATTTTGTGATTATTTTACTCGGTTAAGGAAAAGATGTCATCTGAATCGACTTATAGCAGTTTAAAAAAGTAGGGTCATAGTTGCGCAATTCACCGCTTTTTCGTGCCCGAGCCCGTGTGCGTGCCCGTGCCCGTCTTTTTCTTGCTCAATAAATTAATCTTTGTCTTTCGTCTATTTTAATAAAATCAATGGATTATGCAGTAACAGCCCAAAATAATTAATAATGTTAAAATAATAGACATAACAAGAAGTTAATTTAGCGAGGTGGGACATGCCTAATCAAACTTCAGCCGAAGATAAGAACCCTATCCTTGAAGAATTTTCAAGGTTTAAAGAGAAAAAAATAGATGAAGAGCCTTTCAAAGAAATAGTAGAGATACATTTATTGGGTGATACGTCTGTCATAAAAGAAGCGCTAGATGACGATAATTTTTATACGTGGGCGTTTGCTCAGCGACAAAAAATTGAAAAGCTTGACAAGCTTTTAACAGACAAAGAACTCAAAGATCGGGCACATATTATAGAAAAAATAGACGCAACCTCATCAGCAATGGCTGTGGCTGCAATGACCCCAGTCACAAAAGCAAGGGTAAAGACTTTCCTTGAAGAACATAAAATTCAATTTACGGGTGATAAACTGAATCTTAAACATCAAATAAAAAATGATTTTTTAACACAAATAAATGCGATACGGAAAACAACAGGAAAAGCCTTCGACCTTGATGAAATGGTCAAAATGGGATGCGATAATCTAAAAGAGAACTATCCCGATATTACCCCTAAGGTATACAAAAAAGAACTTTTATCCGAATTTTGGAATCACCCAATGAGAAGTTTGATAGATATCATCGACAAAGATTGGAAAAACAAAGAAGCACCAGAACAAAAAGAACCAACCCGAAAAAGGCCAAGCTAATCATCTCATGCCTGCTTTATTTTTTTCATATTCACTATTCTAATAAAATCAATGGATTATGCGGAAACCCACCAAAATAATTAAAAATGCTAAAATAATAGACATAGGAAGTTAATTTAGCGAGGTGGGTATGCCTAAACCAAAACAGGAAAATGGGATTCTCAAAGCCTTTGAAATTTACATGAATAATGTGGAGGATTCGGGGAAAGAAGAAACACTTAAGAAAATCGTATTACTTCATGCCCGAGAATACAAAGAAGATGAGAAGCAAAAATATAATTTGATATTGCTCGAAGCCCTGGGAGACAAAGATTTTAATACGTGGGTTATGGACAATAAGAAAGAGCTAGATAAGCGTGAGCCAAACTTCAAGAATCTTTTTGAACAACATATGACGCGTGCGTTTAGTGGTCCCCTTAGAAAATTTGAATCAGTCAGAGAGCAACATATCTTAAAGGAAACACGCAGCGGTCAGCCAACAGCAACTGATGAAAAGGTTTTAACTAAAGTAAAAGCGCCTATGCCAAAAATGGAAAAAGATTATAAAGACAGTTCAAAATTAATTCATCAAGTAAAAAATGATTTTTTAAAGAAACTAAAGAATTTTACAGATAAAAATTTACTGCCGAATGCTGAGCAACTTAACACAATGCTCAATGAAGGATCTTCGAAGCTTGGGATTTCCCAAGAAGAATACAAAAAACAACTTTTATCAGGAACCTTCAGTCGAATGAAAAATATAATCAAGTTAATTGACGAAGATTGGACGAAACCAGAGAAAGATGTCGGACACAAACCGCGGAGACCCGGAATGTGATAAAGGCGCGGGGAGAAGGAAAAAAATCACCCAATCTCCAACTCCCGCTGCAAACTAATTTTATCAGGCACATCTATGCCAAAATGCAAATAAGCGTGTTTAGTTGCCATTCGACCGCGCGGGGTGCGCATGATAAATCCTTGCTGAATGAGAAAAGGTTCGATCACATCTTCGATAGTTCCGCGTTCTTCGCTAATAGCTGCTGCTAAACTGTCTACACCCACAGGTCCGCCGTCGAATTTGTCGATGAGCGCCAATAATAATTTTCTATCCATCATATCAAAGCCATGATCATCCACATCAAGCAGGTTTAACGCTTGCTGCACCACTGCTTGAGTCACTTTGCCGTTAAATTTCACTTCCGCATAATCACGCACACGCCTTAATAAACGATTTGCAATACGAGGCGTACCGCGTGAACGTTTTGCCACTTCTTCTGCGGCATCATCATCAATAAAAATTTGCAAAATGGAAGCTGAACGTTTCACAATCGTTGCCAGTTCTGCGACATGATAAAATTCTAATCGTTGCACTATACCGAATCGATCACGCAGCGGTGATGTTAATAAACCGGCTCTTGTCGTTGCGCCAATTAAGGTAAAAGGCGGTAAATTAAGTTTGATGGAACGTGCGGCCGGGCCTTCGCCTATCATAATATCAAGTTGATAATCTTCCATGGCAGGATACAACACTTCTTCGACCACAGGACTTAAGCGATGAATTTCATCAATAAATAACACTTCATGCGCTTGTAAATTTGTTAATAATGCAGCGACATCGCCAGCGCGTTCTAACACTGGGCCTGAAGTTTGACGTATGCCTACACCTAATTCATTGGCAATAATGTTTGCAAGTGTCGTTTTACCGAGTCCTGGCGGGCCAAATATTAAAACATGGTCTAAGGCTTCCTTACGTGACTTTGCTGCCTGGATAAAAATATCCATTTGCTCGCGCACATGAGCCTGGCCTATGTAATCAGCCAATTGTTTTGGTCTTATGGCTCTATCAATGACCTCGGTTTCATGTTGGGCAGTCGCTGAAATAATTCTATTATCCATATTTTCACCTATTTTTCAATAAGATACATTTATTTTTGCAAATTGTCAATCCGATTGCCAATTTACAAAGGTAACTCCCTGTCATTGAAGCCGCGCCCATTGAGTCATTCGATTTAATGAATATTTGCGCTATTTTTAATCAAATCCGGGTTATAATGGTATTAAGAATATTTACATCAGCAGAGGTGTGATATGTTTTCAAAAAAACAGCAAAATAAACAGCCGCCCTTTTATGAGCAAGCAAAAGAGGAATTAAATAAATTAACAGCTCGTCTAATAGAGGAAAAAAATACCATCCCGAGTGAAAATATTCTTGCAGAAAATGAAGCTTTAATTAAACAAAATCCCCTTTTACAAAATATGCCTGTAATCAATAATTCACCAAAATTAACAACCCGAGGTAATGCTATAGCGCAATCTAGAGCTAAACTAGAGAGTATAAAAAGACTAGAGGAAAAAATCTCTAAACTTGAAGGTGATATAAGCACTGTAAAGATAAATACAGAATCGAGAGCGAGAATACCACCCATACCACCTATATCATTCTGGAAAAAACTTCGTCATCCAATAAACTGGTTTAAGTTTAAATTGTCATTTTGGGCAAAAAGCAGTGGCACAATGAAACCAATACACGAGACTGAGCAGGCTGAGCTTAGACAGAAGCTCAATGAAGTTTCCGAGGAACTTGAGAAAATTAAGAAACTTGGTCTAACGGCTAATACTGAAAATGAAACGCCTATAACCAAAAAAAAACTTAGCTAAACCCGCTCTTGCAATGACCGCCGAATTAAATCTTCGCTGTTTAACACTCCATCATCCACTTTTGAAACCACGCGGCTTGCTTCTTGTGGTTTGTAGCCAAGTGCTATCAAGGCTGAAATCGCATCTTGCACCATTAAATTTCGTGAACTTGAAGTAAGTATAGGTGCAGATATATGCTCCTGCCAATGCGCAATTTTATCGCGCATTTCTATGATTAAACGTTCTGCGGTTTTTTTACCAACGCCGGGGAGATTAACTAAACTTGCTATATCGTTATGGGCAATACAACGCACGAATGCTTGGGTGTCCATACTTGATAAAATAGTTAAAGCCATACGCGGGCCTACACCATTGACTTTTAATAATGTGCGAAACATGGTGCGTTCTTCTTTGTCACTAAAGCCATATAAATGATGCGCGTCTTCACGCACAATTAAATGGGTATGCAAAATAATTTCTTGGCCTACGTCGGGTAAACGATAAAATGTACTCATGGGTGCATCGATTTCGTAGCCTACGCCCATGACGTTTAATAATAATAACGGAGGTTGTTTTTCTAAAATGATGCCGCGTAGTTGACCTATCATGATTTTACTCCATAAAATTCCGCCAGCTGCTACGTTTTTTACGTGTTGCTTTGACACCCAGTTTAATCAAACCTGAACGCGAATGCGCATGGCATAATGCAACTGCCAAGGCATCAGCAGCATCGGCTTGTAAAGCTTCTTGAATATTCAATAAACGATTAACCATGTGTTGAATTTGTTCCTTTTTAGCAGCACCATAACCCACAACTGCTTGTTTCACCTGTCTTGCCGTATATTCAACCACAGGCATTGCTAAAGCTGCCATGGCAGCACCTCTGGCTTGTCCTAATTTAAGAGCTGAATTGGGATTTTGATGCATAAAGATTTGTTCAATGGCAGCTTCTGCGGGCTGATAACGGGTTATGATTTCTTTAATGCCGTCTGCAATTTGTTGTAAGCGCATAGCAACATTGTCTGCGGAAATTTTCAGGCAACCGCTTTCAACATAAAACGTTTGGTTGCCTTCAAGACGAATGACACCATAACCTGTTAATCGTGAACCTGGATCTATCCCTAGAATGATCAAGGCGGCTCCTTATGCTATTTTAAGTAATACATCCTCAACAATATCCGCATTCGAATACACTTCTTGCACATCATCTAAATCTTCAAGCATTTCGGTAAGACGTATAATTTTTTCAGCGATATCTTTATCATCAATCAAAGCCTGTGTCACAGCAGCCATCGTAATTTCAGCTTGATCTGGAAGCAAACCCACTTCAACCATGGCTTTTTTGATATGCAAAAAATCTTCGGGTGCGGTCACCACATCAATGCTTTTATCATCGTTTACCACAATATCTTCTGCCCCTTTTTCAAGAGCAATTTCCATCACACGTTCTTCATCAGCGCCAGGTGCAAATGTCATTTGGCCTTTTTTATGAAAAAGATAGGCAACTGATCCTTCCGTACCTAAATTGCCGCCGCATTTAGTAAATGCATGTCTAATTTCCGCAACGGTACGATTACGATTATTCGTGATGCAATCTACAATAATAGCAACACCTGAGGGCCCATAACCTTCATATCTGACTTCTTCAACAATCTCACCTTCCATGCCGCCCGCGCCGCGTTTAATCGCACGATCAATCACATCGCGTGACATATTCGCCGCAAGCGCTTTATCAACAGCTGCACGTAACCGTGGATTGGATTCATCACCCGTCGCTAATTTAGATGCGACGGTGATTTCACGTATCAGTTTGGTATAAAGTTTGCCGCGTTTTGCGTCAACTTTTGCTTTATGACGTTTGATGTTCGCCCATTTACTGTGTCCTGCCATTATATCTTTTCCTTTTGTTTTTCCGTATCTTTCTTAACAACTCGAATACCTAAATCAATCAATTGCGCAATATCCACTGTGGAAGGTGCATCGGTCAAAGGACATGTTGCCGTTTGTGTTTTAGGAAATGCAATCACATCACGAATCGAAGTAGAATTTGTCATGAGCATGGCTAAACGGTCTAAACCAAAAGCAATACCACCATGCGGCGGGCAGCCAAAGCCTAGCGCTGTTAAAAGATGGCCAAATTTTTCTTGTGCCTCTTCTTTTTGAATATTCAACGCACGAAACACGGCTTGTTGCATTTCCGGAGTATTAATACGAATAGAACCACCACCTGCTTCGGTACCGTTTAATACCATATCATAAGCACGTGCTAACACATTGATAGGATCACGTTCTAATTCTGCCACTGAATTGACCTTAGGTGCGGTAAAAGGATGATGACATGCTGATAATCTTCCTTCACCTTTTTCAAACATAGGGAAATCAATCACCCACAACACGCGCCAAGCATTTTCAACTAAACCTTTATCATGCGCGATTTTAACTCGTAATGCACCTAACGATTCATTCACAATACCTGTTAAATCTGCACCAAAGAAAATAATATCACCTTGTTTTGCGTTAGTGCGTTCAATGATGGCCTGCACAATGGATTCGGGAATAAATTTTAAAATCGGTGATTGTAAACCATCGGCATTATATTTAATGTATGCCAGTCCTTTTGCACCGAAAATACCTACATATTTGGTATATTCATCAATTTCTTTACGGCTTAAATCAGCACCACCTGGCACACATAATGCAGCGACGCGGCCATGCATATCTTTAGCAGGATCGGAAAAGACCTTAAATTCTACATCTTTTAATAAATCGCCTACATCCACTAATTCAAGTGCAATACGCAAATCCGGTTTATCTGAACCATAACGTGACATGGCTTCTGCATAAGTCATGCGTGGGAAAGGATTAGGCAGTTCAACATTCAATAATGTTTTGAATAAACCGCGCATCATTTCTTCCATCAAATGTTGAATTTCATGCTCAGTTAAAAAAGAAGTTTCGATATCTAATTGAGTAAACTCAGGCTGCCTGTCCGCACGTAAATCTTCGTCACGAAAACAACGCACCACTTGATAATAACGGTCCATACCAGCCATCATTAGCAACTGTTTAAATTGTTGCGGTGATTGCGGTAAGGCATAAAAATTACCTGGTTTGGTGCGGCTAGGAACTAAATAATCGCGCGCACCTTCCGGTGTTGCTTTTGTTAAAAAAGGTGTTTCAATATCTAAAAATCCATTGTCATCTAAAAACCGGCGTAAATAACGGGTGATTTTCGCGCGAAATACCATACGATTTAACATTTCGGGACGACGCAAATCTAAATAACGATAATGCAGACGCGTTTCTTCACCTACTTCATCGTAATCATTAATCTGAAATGGCGTAGGTTCAGAAGTATTTAAAATAGTAAGCTCTAAAGCATCGACTTCAATTTCGCCGGTGGCCAACTCTTTATTAACAGTGCCCTCTGGACGGCGTCGTACACGCCCTTTAACTTGAATCACATATTCATTACGAACTAATTCGGCGTGTTTAAAAGCTTCTTTTTGCAGAGGTGCAACGACCACTTGCACGATACCTTCTCTATCACGCAAATCAATAAAAATAACGCCGCCATGATCACGACGTCTATGCATCCATCCTACTAATTGAACTTCCTGATCTAAACTTTTTGTTGTAACCAATCCACAATAATGACTACGCATATACCAACCTTATTTTTTTAAATGATTACCATTGACACCAGGTTGCACCACACCCAAAGAAATCACAAACTTCAATGCTTGTTCCACACTCATATTCATTTCAATAACGTTTTTTCGTGGAACCATCATGAGAAAACCTGATGTTGGATTAGGCGTTGTTGGAATAAAAAGACTGACCATGGGTTCACCATCCAGCGATTTTGTCACTTCTTCAGTACCATCACCGGTTTGAAAAGCCAAACTCCACATGCCTGTTCGGGGATATTCAACCAATAAAACTTTACGGAATGACTGGCCGCCAGGAGTAAACAAGGTATGCAGCACTTGTTTAACACCCATATAAACACTACGAACTAAAGGAATACGTGCAATAAAAGAATCCCAAATGGCAACAAATTGTCTGCCTACAAAATTGGCCACTAAAAAACCGGTAAGCAATATGACGCCTAAGGTAATAATCACGCCAATACCTGGAATATGTACACCTAACAAAGCATCCGGTTGATATTTCACAGGCAGCAAGGTGATGGTTGCGCCTAAAATATCGGCCAAAAACTTAAATGCCAATATGGTTATCCAAATAGGCAGCCATATTAACAAACCGGAAATAAAATACCTTCTTAACGATGACATCATGATGATTTTTCACCTGTATTTGTAGAACTTGAATGGGAAGTTTTACTGTCTTTGTTCTCTTGGCTGCTAGCCTTAGCGTCTGGCTTACCTTTGTTCTTAAAATCGGTAGCATACCATCCGGTTCCCTTAAGTTGAAAACCTGCTGCGGAAACCAGCTTTTGTAACCCAGGCTTTTGGCAATGAGGACACTCTGTGAGCGGTTGATCGCTCATTTTTTGTACAGCCTCTAATGTGTGTCCGCAAAGCTTACATTCGTATTCATAAATTGGCATAATAATCTCAATGGTGCAATGGGTATACAAAAAAGGCTTATTCTAACAAGATTCTAACGGACATGATAGGCATTCCTGTCAGTGCCAGCATGCTGTAGGGTGGGCAAAGGAGCGCTCCTCAGCGACGTGCCCACCATTTTTAGCAG
>CAYVRW010000066.1:0-13418 GCA_964453575.1 uncultured Coxiellaceae bacterium
AAAGCGCGTTGGAGGGGAGAGGGACTTTCTTCTCAAATTATGCGTCGATCCTACACCCCCGCCCCTTTCCTCCAAAAAAGCATTGGAGGAAAGGGGTGACTAGAAGCTACAGCGCCGTGAACACTTACTATTATTTTTTCACCTTACGCATCAATCTTTTTTTACTACGCTGCTGACGCGGGGTCAGCTTATTTCTTTTGTCTCTAAAAGGATTCTCACCGGATTTCAATTGAATATGCACCGGCGTTCCCATCAGTTTTAAACGATGTTGAAAAGTGTTTGCCAAATATTTTGCATAAGAATCAGGGAGCGATTCTACTTGATTGCCATGCACCACGATAGTAGGCGGATTATGACCGCCAGCATGCGCATATCTAAGCTTAATACGTCTACCTTTGACTAAAGGGGGTTCGTGAGAGCTTACTGCATGGATTAAAATCTTGGTTAATACCGAGGTCGTTAACTTTTTATTAGCAGAAGCATACGCCTCATTAATGGAATCAAACAAATTTCCCACACCACTGCCATGCAATGCTGAAATATAATGGATACGAGCAAATGTGATGAAATTTAAGCGTCTATCAATCGTCATGCGCGCTTTATCACGTTCACTGATCGTCATACCGTCCCATTTATTTAAGGCAATGACGATTGCTCTGCCGCTTTCTAAAATAAAACCTAATAAGCGCAGATCTTGATCGGTGACACCTTCTCTAGCATCCATGATAAACAATACGACATTGGCAGATTCAATCGCTTGAAGAGTTTTAACGACGGAAAATTTTTCAGTAGTTTCAAAAATTTTTCCGCGTTTACGTACGCCCGCGGTATCGATGATGGTGTACTGCTTGTTATTTCTTTCCAAAGGAATTTGAATACTGTCTCGCGTCGTTCCAGGTTGATCATAAACAATCACCCGTTCTTCACCTAAAATACGATTGGTTAAAGTGGATTTGCCAACATTAGGGCGGCCAATAAGCGCAAGTTTAATGCCAACACCCGTATCTTTAGTTTCATCTTCTTCTTTTTCAGGCAAGTCTTTAAAAATAGCATGGACAAGTTCAGTGATGCCTTGTTTATGAGAAGATGAAATAGCTAAAGGTTCGCCAAATCCCAGACGATAGAAATCAGCAGAAGCAACATTCGAATCCAAACCTTCTGTTTTATTGACCACTAAAAAAATGGATTTTTTGACCGAACGTAATTGGTCTGCAATCGCTAAATCTTGGGCTGTAAGGCCGGCGCGGCCATCCACGAGAAATAATACTTTATCGGCTTCGGTAACTGCTTGCAGTGATTGTTCTTTGGTTAATAGGTTTAAATCATCTTTTTCGTCGGTCAATCCGCCGGTATCGATGACAATGAATCGATCGCCATGATAGTCAGCTTCGCCATATTGCCTATCACGCGTCATGCCCGGAAAATCAGACACTAATGCCGCGCGCGACGATGTCAGGCAATTAAATAGAGTTGATTTTCCTACATTGGGCCTTCCAACTATCGCAACGACCGGTAACATAATGACCTCATAAGATGGTGTAAGCTCTTAAATGACCATCCGTAGTCAAAACATATAATATTTGGTTGTCAACCACTGGGGCTGCGGTAATAGCAGAATTGTTGACTCGGGTACGGGCTGCAAAATGCCCGTCAGTTTTATTTAACCAATGTAAGTAGCCTTTGGCATCGCCGACTACGACGTAATTGCCCATGACAACAGGCGCCGAAATGTTGCGTGCTTCAAGTTGTGTCTGACGAAAACGTACTTGGCCTGTTTCTTTATCAAAAGCCCATAGATGGCTTTTTGCATCGGTAATATAAAGCGTATCATTATCAAGCGTCATGCCGGTATAAGAAGATAAATCATGCATCCATTTTTCTTTGGCAGTCGTTGAATCAAGCACCGCAATGCGTCCTTGGTAAGTCGCAACATAAATAGTGCCGTCAGAAATTAAGGGGTCAGCATCGATATCGACCATGCGTTCAATCGCAAAACTGCCTTCAGGCATAGCAATCGTTTTTTTCCATTGTAAATTGCCGCCCGTTAATGTGAGTTTGGATAAACTGCCGCCTGCAAATCCCGCAACAATATTTCCTTGGGAAATTTGCGGTGCACTAGAACCACGTAAAATTAATGTCGGTTCCGATTGTTGATAGTGCCATAATACATGACCATCATCTTCAGCAAATGCAGTCAGTGTACCATTGATGGTTTTAATTACAACAATGTCATCGCCTGCCATCGGTGTTGCTAATACTTCATTTGCAGCGTGAGCTTTCCAAGAAATGCTGCCGTCTTTCTGATTGAGCGCTGTAATTTCCCCATCTTTTGAGCTTACGACGACAAGGTTCTCGCTTGTGCCAGGGCCTGCACTAATGGTTTCGCTTGCTCGGGTCGACCATAATTTTTTACCGGTGGCTTTGTCGGTCGCAGTCACAGTACCATTTTTATCCGCAGTAAATATAGCGTTATCTTTGATAGCAGGGACTAACTTTGTATAGGTTTTACCAGCACCTGAATTTGTTCTAGTATTCCACTGAGATTTAACACTAATCTCAGGCGGAAAATTCGTGAGCTTCGAAGGTTGCGGAGTGTTGTCTTTATCGAATAAAGTGCAGGCAGTGAGTAAACCTGATAAAAGACTAATCAATAATATTTTGTTCTTATTTTTCATAAAATAACTCTAGATTAAATGTTATGTGGCTAAATTATTAAATTTCATTTCTAAAATAGGGCGGGACACTTCAGCATTAGGTAATCCTTGCAATGCTAATTCATAGGATTTTCTAGCTGCTTCAGTATCATTTTTCGCAAGCATGGCGTCCCCGCGTACTTCATCTGCCAATCCTTTGAAGCCTTTATCTTGCACCTCAGTAAGCAGCATCAATGCTTCATCAGGTTTTTTCAGAGCAATTAAAATTCGTGCTGCACGTACGCGGGCAATGTCACGCATGGAAGTATTTTTACTATGATTAATGACCCAATGCAGTTGTTGCAGGGCCTCTGGATAATTTTTTGTAATGACCGCTTCTCTTGCTAACATAAAAGCCGCCATATCAGCATAAGGTGTTTTAGTGTAATTTCGTAACAACTTTTTGGCCTGAACAATCGTGCCATGGGTGTTATTTTGTGCCCGCATGGCAATCATTTCATCATAAACAGCCGAAGCATGCTGCAAAACTTTGGTGCGATATGATTGCCAATAACGCCAGCCGGATGTGATGGCTGCTGCGATAAGAATACCAAGCAATATTGTCATGCCGTATTGTTTAATCCAATTTTTTAATTGCTGGATTTGCTCTTGTTCCGTCAAATATTCTGTCAAAGGAGCTACCTCTCTTAGTACTGCTTAGGCATTTTAGCGAATTTCATCCAAAATGCACTATAAAATAATATCTTTAATATATTCTTTTAACTTATCTTGTTTGATCTGTGTTTGCGGCTCATCTTTTCTTAAATTTTTTATGGTAATCGTATGCGTTTTCATTTCATCTTCAGCAAGAATAAAAGCGATAGCAGCACCGCTTTTATCGGCTTTTTTAAATTGATTTTTTAAACTGCCGCCGCCGCAATTCATCCAGATATGCAATGTTGGATATGCTTTGCGTAATTCATGTGATAATGCAAATGCTTTTTGTGAGGATTCATCATCAGCTGCAATGAAATAAATATGGGGCGTGTTGCTTTGGGGGTGCAATTCCATTTGTTGAAGCAATAAAATGACGCGCTCCAAACCTATGGCAAAACCTAGCGCAGGTGTTGCCCTTCCGCCTAATTGCTCAATTAAGCCATCATAACGTCCGCCTGCACAAACAGTTCCTTGTGCACCTAGTTCTGTGGTGACCCATTCAAAAACCGTTTTAGTATAGTAATCTAATCCTCGAACTAAACATGGATTAAGGGTGAAGCTTATGCCCATTGATGTTAAATATTGTTGCAGCTTTGCAAAGTGATCTTTTGACTCTTGATCAAGATAATCCATCATTTTAGGGGCATGTTGAATCAGTGATTGCATGGCTGGATTTTTACTGTCCAGAATACGCATAGGATTGGTTAATAAGCGTCGCTTACTGTCCTCATCAAGTTCGTGTTCATGCGCTGTTAAGTAAGCCACTAATTGCTTACGATAATGGGCGCGTGATTCCACAGAGCCCAAAGAATTAAGTTGCAATTGGATATGCTGTGTTAAACCCAGTTTTTCAAAGAAGAGGGCAGATAATAAGATGATTTCTGCATCAATATCAGGCCCTTCTAAGCCAAATGCTTCGACTCCGCATTGATAAAATTGTCGATAACGGCCTTTTTGCGGTCTTTCGTAACGAAAATAAGGGCCTGCATACCATAAGCGTTGTATTTGATTATAAAATAAGCCATGTTCAATACCAGCCCGCACGCAACCAGCCGTACCTTCAGGCCGTAGTGTTAAGCTGCCATCGTGCCTATCTTGGAAGGTATACATTTCTTTTTCGACGATATCAGTAGCTTCACCTATCGTTCTTTTAAATAATTCTGTTTTTTCAACGATAGGCAGGCGAATTTCTTGGTATCCGAAGCTATGTAAGGTTTCACGTAACATAGCCTCAACATGTTGCCATAACAATGTTTCAGAAGGCAGGATATCATTCATCCCACGAAGCGCTTGAATTGGGTTTTCCACGGGGTTAAATCTCTCTAATTTTTATATAGGCTAATCCGGTTCAGGTATTTCCATGTTTTCTATAGGACGATATTGATGCCGTCTATGGTGTTTTTTCTTATGATGTGTTACTGCCGGTTTTTCAACGGCAGCAGTAGCATTGGCAGGATTTTCTTCGCCAGGCACAGTGGTGGTTGCTACTGGAACATCTGGATTAATCGGAGTAGGAGTGGTGGTAGTTGCTGCAGGTACTGCAGGGGGTGCTACAGAAGATGCTGGAGCTGTCGTTTCTTCCGGAGCTACTGTTTTTTGAGTAGCAGCTGTCGGTTGTGGTGCAACAGTTGCTGGCGTTGTTGCTGCAGGTACGGATTCTGTCTTTGCAGCGGGTGTGACGGTTGTTGGTGCAGCCGTTTTTGTAGTCTCTGTCGTGGGTGTCACAGTTGCGGCTGTGTTTTCAGGCACTACCGAGGGCAGCGCTTCTACGTTCTTAACATCTGTCGTGGTTGTGGTAGTGGTTGCAGGTGCTTGATTAGGCGTTGGAATATCCGTAATCACGTATTTAGAATGTGAACTCCACCATAATACGACCAAGGAAATAAGTGTTAAGACAATTAAATAGGTGATCCAGCGAATATAACGATCGCCGCGATAAATAGGGCTAGCCTGTAAGGCTGGCGCTGTCAGCGTAGTGGGCGAGATATTCAGTTCAAGCTCATCGATGGCGGTATTGATATCACTTTCAGAAACATTCAATAAGCGTGCATAAGAACGTAAGTAACCACGCATGAAGGTGATAGGAGGGCCATCAAAAAAAGCTTCGTTTTCAATGACTTCAACAATTTTTGGATTAAGATAAAGCCTTGCAGCGGCTTCTTTTTGGGTTAAGTGCATGGATTCTCGGGCTTTTCTTAAGCGTGCACCTAATCCTGATAATTTTGATTTTTCAGATTGACTCGTCATTTTGCCTGTTTCATCTATTGCAATTTCATTGTCCATGTTCGTCGCCTGTCCATTTGAGGGATGTACACATATTGCGCTGTCATTAAGCGAAATAAATCCTTTCCTCAGAGTTTAGACTAAAAATTCTATCATCAATAGCTTTGCTGTGCGAGTATAATGTGGTTTTTATTTTATTTTATCTTCGTTTTTTAATCTGGCGCTGCGTTTAGTGCGATCTTTGACCTGTCCTACGAGTTGACCGCAGGCGGCATCAATTTTTTCGCCGCGTGTTTTGCGGGTAATGGCATTAATTCCTGCATTCATGAGTGTTTCGCGAAAGTGATCGATGGTAGCTTGATCAGAGCGTTGGTAGGAAGTATTGGGAAATGGATTAAAAGGGATCAAATTTACTTTGGCACGAATGTTGCTAAGTAATCGTATCAGTTGTTTTGCATGTTCAGGTTGGTCATTGACCCCAGCCAACATGACGTATTCAAGGGTGACATAACGTCGTTTATCATCTTTGAAATAATCTTTGCAGGCAGCCATTAATTCTTTTAATGGGTATTTTTTGTTCAAAGGCACCAAGATATTGCGTAATTCATCATTAGGGGCATGCAAGGATACGGCCAGCGCTACATCGCTTACTTCACGTAATTGATACATGGCAGGAATGACCCCGGCAGTACTAAGCGTTACTCTACGTTTGGAAAGACCATAACAAAAGTCATCCAACATAATATTCATGCTGCTTACCACATTGTCGAAATTGAGCAAAGGTTCACCCATGCCCATCATGACAACATTGGTGACGGCATGATCATGCAAACCTTGTTGTGCGGAAAGACTGCGTACCGCAACCCACACCTGGCCTATGATTTCGCTGCTGGTTAAATTACGGTTAAAACCTTGTTTACCCGTGGAACAAAAATCGCAGTTTAATGTACAACCTACTTGCGATGAAACGCACAAGGTGCCGCGCGTTTTTTCAGGAATAAACACGGTTTCTATGCAATTTCCATCACTTAGCCGTATCACCCATTTATGAGTACCGTCTGGGGATGTGCTTTCGAAAGCGATCTCAGGCGGTTTAATTTCTGCTAAAGCAGCCATTTTTTCTCTAAGCGGCTTGCTAAAATTCGTCATGGACTGGATATCTTGAATACCTTGAAAATGTATCCATTTTAAGGCTTGATCGGCGCGATAAGCCTTTTCACCCAGATTCACAAAAAAGTCTTGCATGGCTTTTTTGTCAAGGCCTAAAAGATTAACTTTGCTCATCTGGGCATCTGTCATTAGGCTAGCTCAGCTTCTTTTACGTAAGTCACGATTTCTTCTGGGTTGAAGAAAAAAGCTACTTCTTGCTTGGCATTGTCCAGGCTATCCGAACCATGCACAGCATTGTGGTCGATGGAATCTGCAAAATCAGCACGAATGGTACCTGGGGCTGCATCTTTAGGGTTAGTTGCGCCCATGATATCACGGTTTTTTAACACCGCATTATCGCCTTCTAATACTTGCAGCATCACCGGGCCTGAGCTCATAAAACTCACTAAGGCATTGAAAAAAGGACGTTCTTTATGGATAGCATAAAAATCTTCAGCTTGTTTTTTGCTTAATTGCATCATTTTAGCAGCGACTATGCGTAAGCCTGCTTTTTCAAAACGGGCATTGATTTGACCGATAACGGATTTTGCCACGGCATCGGGTTTGATGATGGATAAGGTTCTTTCTGTAGTCATATTTACTCCTGATCTATAAATTTGGGGGCGTAGTATACCATATTCGTCGTCGTACGGCTTATTCGGGGGTCTATGTATTTTTAATTTTTTCACCCCAGGCCTTGGCCTTGGAAAGCAATGATGTTTCATCCAAAGTCAAAAGTTCACGGTTTTTCATAAGTTGTTTACCGGCAACCCATACATGATCGACTTGTTGGCGTGAGGCTGCATAAACGATTTGAGAAATCGGGTGATAAAGCGGTTGTGTTTCAATATGGTCTAAATCAATGGCTACAAAATCGGCTGCTTTACCTTTTTCTAAGGAGCCTGTGATATGGTCTATGCCTAATGCTTTAGCACCATTAATAGTTGCCATTTTTAAAACATTTTCAGCCGATAAACTTTCGGGATTCAGCATATGAAGTTTTGCTAATAAAGATGCCGTGCGCATTTCATTAATCATGTTTAAATCATTGTTGCTAGCAGAGCTATCCGTACCAAGTGCTACGTTTAAGCCTATGGATTGCAGCTTTTCAACCGGACATACACCGCTTGCTAATTTCATATTAGAAAGAGGGCAGTGCACGATGTTAGGTTTGCCCTTGGCAAGTATTGCAAAATCTTGATCAGTTACTTGGGTCATATGAATAGCAATCATTTGCGGCGTCATATAACCTATTTTTTCTAAACGTTGCAGGGGGGTGAGCTTGGTTTCCGCAAGCGATTGTTGAACCTCATGGGCTGTTTCATTGACATGTATATTGATTTGTAATTGATAACGATCAGCCATTTCCTTGACACGTATTAAAGCAGCTTCCGGCACGGTATAAATAGCATGCGCAGCCATCGTAGCATTGACCAAAGGATTATTTTTATAAGCTTGAATAAAATCTTCTGCTTTTGCTAATTCATCATCGAGATCTTTAGCCCAATTAGTGGGAAAAGTGATGACATGGGCACCGACTTTAGCGCGAATCCCTGCTTTTTCTGCTGCTTTTGCCGTATCATGCATGAAAAAATACATTTCATTAAAGCAAGTTGTTCCTGAGCGAATTAATTCAGCAATCGCAAATTCCGTACCATCTCTTACAAAATCATGTCCTACCCATTTCTTCTCAGCCGGCCAAATATGGTTGTTTAACCAATCCATCAGTGCTAAATCATCTGCAACACCACGTAAATACGTCATGCCAAGGTGGGTATGGCCATTGATAAAGCCAGGAATAATCGCATGAGTGCGGTAATGATGGATGGATTTAGAAGTGTATTGTTGGGTTGCTTCTTTGCTGGGTAAAATATCTTTAATAACGCCCTGATCAATAATAAGTGCGTGATCTTTAAGAGTCCTATTGGTTTCTTCGCAAGTTACTATCCAAGAGGCATGAATAATATGGTCAACGTTTAACATGGCTAATTCTCTATTTATTTGAAGTAGCCGTGTATTCTAAAGGTTTTTTAACTTTTTAAAAGACCTGTTTTTAACCTCTCCCCCTATGCTGCTTGCCCGAAAACCGCGTCATATGATCAGGAAAATGCCGTGCTTTATTTTGAGGATTTAAATTAATAATAATTTTTTTATGATGAGCGAGTTGTTGAAAAGGTTCGGGCGTGATTTGTTGTGGTTCTATCAGTCCCAATTTTAATGCATGTTTTTCCAGCGTTGTTTTATGAATATCATGAGGATCTTTATCTACCATAAAAATCCATTTTTTGGCTTCAGGCCCTGCAAGTTCAAGTAACTCATGGACAAGATCTTTAATAGTGTTTTGAGTTATTTTTAAAGAAGCCTCAGTGACAGCCTCATGCAATGCAAAACATTCTTGGAATTTTTCTGATTGAAACACATCATGTGCAGCTTTAATAATGTCTTTAGCATTGAAATCATATTGACTTAAAATTTCACGTAAAGGTGCTAACATAGATGAATTAATATCAGGCAGTGGGGTAAATAAAAATCTTGTATCTGCATTACGTTGTTGATTCACGATGGCAGCTAAGACTATACACTGCTCATAATTATTCATACCGCCTGGTTTTGCTTTGATGACTTTTTTAGGTTTAGGCTTGGATGCTGTAACACTTTTTTTGGGAGAAGATTTTTTTGTAGTTTTTTTTGCGACGGTTTTCTTGGGTTTGGTCGTAGTTGTTTTTTTGCGGGCACGGTTTTTCATAAAAAACCTCCGTTAATGCTTACCCTATACTCATATTATAACAAAATACTCGATACGGAGGTTTGATGAGTTAACTACTTGATTGTTTTAGGATAATCAGATTATCTTGTTTCACCGATGGGGAGCATGATGATGGGATTGTTCTGTTGTTCGAGTAAGCTTAGGTTGTTGCCTAATTTGTTTGTGAAAATCATATTTAGCTTGCTCAATACTATTTTGATGTCCTTGTTCCGCCAAGCCTAATTGTTCTTCTTTAATTTTTCCTAGGGCTTCTTCTGGATTAAGCATAACTTTCACAAAAACCAATCCTAATAAGATATTCGCCGTTCCTGTGTTTCTTAGATTCATGAGACTGTCCTTATTCAATAAAATCGTAGATCGTAATCAGATAATGGAAGATCGTCAACTTGTTTTCAAGAACTCCCCTTTCCCGGAGTGCTTTTTATCGATATCCTTACTTTTGAAGTCTTATTAAAAATTCAACCAACTCATGAACGTTCGTGGATGGATTCGTAGAGTTAGTTGAAGAATTGTATTTCTGTAGTTGTTTTGCATGCTTAATTGCCATTTCAAGATTGTTAATTATGTCGTCAAACCAATCAATGGTATTTTTCTTGTATGAAGAAAGATGTTTACACAAGTCAGTAGTGAGATTGTCTCCTGCTGACTTGGTTCCGCTAGCGCTATAGGATTTCGTGGTATAGCAAAAGTGCAACAGTAACCATATTTCATAGCAAGGTGTTGATGTGATAGCTTTGTAGATAGGTTTGCTTTTGTCATTGCGCTTTGGTCTAAACTCATTTAGCCTGTTTAGCGCGCGCTCAAAACTTTCATGAGTATCACGATCAAATACGCAGGCCACATGGTCAATGTCAGGAGTATTTTTAGCCATTTCTATAGCGTGGTTAACTACGCTAATAGGTGCGGAGCCTTCACTAGGTACTACGATAACGTTTGCAGTATTCAGCCTGAAATGTTTTTTTAACTCTTTAAAATATGAGGATGAACTTTTTACTATCTTCACAGACAATGGCTATTGTCGCATAAGGCGATTTTTTCGCTTTAGTACGAGCAAGATCTTTTGTTTTGAGAAATTTTTTCTTCTTGAATAGTTGATCCGAACTCACGTCTTTTTCTCCGTTATAAATTAAACTCACCAAAGAAAGGTAATGCGCCATAGCGGCCTAGTAGGTAACCCCTTTCAAGTGCTTCGCCTTTTCTGGGGCTAAAATCCGTTAGTGGGTAGAGACGTGATGCTTGCTCCTGGTCTTTTTCCATAAACCAAATTTGATCGCGGCGAAATAATTCGCCATCTAACAAAGATGTATTATGTGTCGTGAAAATTAACTGCGCGTGATTTTTATTTAGATCGGCATTTTGGATAAGGCTAACTAAAAAACGTACCATTTTTTGATGCAAACTGCTATCTAGCTCATCGACAATTAATATTTTTCCATTTCGTAGCACATCAAGGATGGGCCCAGCATACGCAAATAACTTTTGTGTTCCATGTGACTCCTCTTCGAGTGTAAGCTCAACAGGATTATTTTTGTTGTCTTGATGAACAAGTGTTGCGCTAGGAATTTCGGCTTCCTGTCTGCTTTCGATTGCAGCTGCTCCAGGCTCTAGACGCACTTGTACTTGTTGACCTTTTTGTACTTTGACTTGTACATCTGTAATTCCCAAGTCTGCAGCTTGTAAAAGTTCGACAATTCTCGATTTATCTACGTCATTCTTAACACATTCCATGGTATAGAATGGGAGAGGGGATGTATTGCTTCCAATGATAATTAGTTTATTCACAAACCAATTAAAAATGGGACGAAGTTGTTCGCAATTAAGATTGACCGCTGCTGAAAGAAACAGCGCATTCCCACGCGTAGACTCACTCCACAAATGGCGCTGTTTCCCACCTAAAAAATGAGTGCCGAAATACCAAGCATCTTTGCCTTTTTTAGAATCATATTTTCTTTCAAACCAGCGCTGCGCTTTGCGTTCTACATAAACGAGTAGCCATTCTTTTGTGACGCGAGTTGCATTTAGTTCAAAGCCATATTGATATCGCACGCCATCTTCAGTAATGGTTACTTCAAATTCAGTGGGTTCGTTCACGGTTTTTGAATCAAATCGGAATGGTGAGATATTTAATGTTTGTCCTTCACGGATGCTAACGGCAGAGGTTTCTACCATGCTTCGCATGAATGCTAGCGCTAAAATTAAATTGCTCTTGCCGCTGGCATTTGCTCCATATAATACCGCTGTACGCACTAATTGAGGCAACCCAGGGATCCCAGTATGCATACAGTTAGAAGCCTGATGAGTGGCGTCTCTAGTTGCTGCCATGCTCAATGTTTGGTTTTCTCTAATTGAGCGGTAATTTGCAACATTAAATTGAATTAACATGGCTTATTTTCACTATTTATGAATAATAATATGAATTATTGCATATTTTACGCAAAAATGCACTTTATTTTTTATATTTAATGAAAATATAAGATTTTTTAATAAGTTAAGTCTGGACAGTGTCACGAATGTGGCTAAACTATTGCTTGATACAGTATTTTCCTTGAAATTTCGGTGAGCAATGCTGATTTTTCAAGGATTAATTGCGAGTAGGTAAGCTGTCCCATCGGGAGTATCTATCATTTCTACAAATTTAAATCCGACTTTTTCATAACACCTAAGCGCACGTTTGTTGTCAGGATCAACATCGACAATGATTTTATGAATACTGGGATTTGAATGTAATAATTGCTTTAAAAAAGCGAGAATCATTTCTGTTCCATAACCGCGATTGATGCAGTCTTCTTCGCCGATAAATTGATCAATACCCACAGTGCCTTCTGTTTCATTCGGCCACCATCCATCGCCAACCCGGGCTGCATGATAATATTGAATAAAGCCAATAGCTTTATCATTAAAGTAAACGATAAAAGGAACTACCACCGTATCACCTATTCTTGCTCTATATTTGATTTTAATCTCATCATGCGTAAGATGATCATTCCACCATTCTTTAACATGTGGTTTATCCAGCCATTGACAAAGTAAATCGAGATCGTTTTCTTGTAATGGTTTGAAAGAAAAATTAATTATTGCCACTATTTGCTCTTTTTAAATTGAAAGGTAGTAAAGTATATTATAGACATAAGCCGTTTCTAAGGATAGTTATGCAAAATCGCACTTCAGTAAATCTAGAAAATTTTCCAAAGGAAATTATTAGTAAAATTGCAAAAGATAGCAGCAGCGAACAACAACTTTTATTAACTTCCAAATCACTCGAATATGCATTACAGACAACTTCTCCTACTATTCGTATAGGCCAATACGTTTTTAATAAACTTCTTTTCGAAAAAATAACAACTCCTCGCAATAAATTAGATCCCTATATGACTTATACGGTAAATGCTGAAGGATGCATTAACAAAATTAAATTTCATAATGATTTTTATAAAAAAGACCAACTCGTTTGTCAAATGATGGAAGATAAGGGATTTTATAAGCTCATTAGTACCTTTTGTCCTCGGGAATGTAAAAGCTTAAAGCGACCTATGAGAATCATGCGGGGTATATTAGGAGGAACCCTAGGATTGATTGCTTCATGTATTTCTTTTGCTATTGTTTTTCCTATCGCTCTTACAGCCAGTACATTAGTAGGATTCTTCTTACCATTAAAGATGGCAGATCCGATCAGCGTATTATGTTTACCAAAATGTATTTTTAATTCTACTATTAAAAGTGTGTATACGAGCTATGAATCTTCTTCACAGACATTAAAAGGAGTATTGCTTGTATGTAGTCTATGCCCTTTATTAGACATGCTAATCTGGTGCGCGACGCCCCTTTCTCTATTTGCAGGTTATGATGACCCATGGAAACGCTTAAAAAATGGTCAGAATCAAACTTTCATGGATATTACATTAAATTGGAGAAAAAAACATAAAAAGCCA
>CAYVRW010000067.1:0-13390 GCA_964453575.1 uncultured Coxiellaceae bacterium
AAATTGATTCTCTCTGGCGAACATGCAGTGGTTTATGGTAAACCTGCATTGGCGATGGCAGTGAATCGTTATGCCTGTGCTCATGTGCTTTATGATGAGAAGCCTTTTATTTCATTTGATTTTTCAGATTTATCTTATAAAAACAGAATTACTTTTGATGCATTAGATAAATTAAAACGTAACATTCAGGAAAATTATCAACGTTTTAAGCATGATCACATTTCTATCCGCGAAGTTTTGCAAAAACCATTTGAATTAGCACAATTTGCTTTAGGTTTATGTCTAGAAGAACTAAATGTTCCGTTATCTCAAGGCATGAAAATACAAATGACATCCAATATTCCCATAGGATGCGGCATGGGATCATCTGCAGCAACTATTTTAAGTATTATTTATGCGACGGCAAATCATGCGGGGGTGAAAGTATCTTCAAAAAGTATTTATGAATTAGGTTTACAAGTTGAAAATATGCAGCATGGAATATCCAGCGGCTTAGATTTATATATTTCATTGCATGGCGGTTGTCATTATATAAAAAATAAAACATTTATACCAAAACCCGCGCCCTCTATGTCTTTTTATTTAGTGAATACAGGTACGCCATCCTCAAGTACTGGGGAATGCGTGGCTCACGTTGCGCATCATTTTAAACAATCGTCTATAGGCGATGATTTTGAATATGTCACTCATGCCATGGTTGATGCATTAGATAATCATTCATTGGAAGCATTTAAATCTGCGATTTCACACAATCATGATTTATTAAATAAAATTGGCGTAGTCCCTGAATGCGTACAACGCTTCATTCAAGAAATTAATAAATGTGACGGTGTAGCAAAAGTTTGTGGGGCAGGAGCAGTCAGGGGAAATCATGCGGGAATAGTCATGGTCGTGATAGACGATGAATCACATCTTAAAACATTATGTGATAAGTATGGTTATATAATCCTACCCGTTATAGCCGAGGCCAGAGGTGTGCATGTTAGCGTTTAAAGCCTCAGCACCGGGAAGTTTAATGTTATTAGGTGAATATGCAGTGTTGCATGATTATCCTGCTATTGTTTGTGCGATTGATAAACGGATTTCAGTGACCTTAGAAACTCATGAGTCGGATGATATTGAAATCGCCTCATCATTAGGTTCTCATAAAACCACGTTACAAAAGCTTGAAGTGGTGAGACCTTTTACTTTTGTTTTGGCAACATTAAAATTATTTCAAAAACGTTTACCTTCAGGTTGTAAAATTTCCATTACCTCTGAATTTTCAGATAAAATTGGTTTTGCATCTTCTGCATCAGTGACGGTTGCAACCCTTACTGCTGTGACAGCTTGGTTAAACTTAAGTTATTCTCCATTAGAAAGCATTTTACTTGCACGTAACATTATTCAATCAGTCCAAGGTACAGGTTCAGGTGCTGATGCGGCAGCTTGCACATTAGGTGGTGTGGTGGCTTATCGCATGCAGCCTTTATCAGCTGATCGTATTCATAACGATATACCCTTGACCGTGGTTTATTCGGGAAATAAAACGCCTACCCCTGATGCTATCAAACATGTGAACCAAATGTTTGCAAAGCATAAACATTTATATAAAAAAATAATGCAAGCCATAGGCGAATGCGCTGCTGAAGGTATGGTAGCTATCGAAAAAAATGATCTCAAAGCATTAGGTCATCTTATGAATATTCAACAAGGCTTAATGCAGGCCCTGCAAGTGAATACACCGCAATTACAAGCGATTTGTGATCTTTTACATGCCTCACCTGATATCTTAGGCGCAAAAATTTCAGGTTCAGGTTTAGGTGATTGTGTCATAGGTTTAGGTCATGCAAAAGATATGAATCAAATTAATATATCGGATAAAGGAGTGTGTTGTGAAAAAATCTGATATTGTTAAAAAACTATTAGGCGATGTGTCGTGCTATACGCCTTCTGATGAACCTATAACCGCGTATGCTCCAACGAATATCGCACTCTGTAAATATTGGGGAAAACGCAATTCAGAATTAAATTTACCTGTAACGTCAAGTTTATCTATATCATTGGGAGAAAAGGGTGCGAAGACCACACTGTCTGTTTCTTCGATAAAACAAGATGTTCTTGTCTTGAATGAAAAAAAAGTTCCGCCAACGAGTTCTTTTCATCAACGTTTGTCGCATTTTTTAGATTTATTTCGTCCAGAGAATTTATATTTTGATGTGAATATTGTTTCAACTGTTCCTATTGCTGCAGGTCTTGCATCATCGGCATGTGGTTTTGCAGCAATCGTTTTAGCATTAAATGAATTTTTTGCTTGGCAACTTTCATCGCAACATTTATCTATTTTAGCTCGCTTAGGCAGCGGCAGTGCGAGCCGCTCCATTTGGCCAGGATTTGTAGAATGGCATAAAGGTACGCGTGATGATGGATTGGATAGTTACGCTGAACCTATTGCTGTTAAATGGCCTGAACTTTGCATAGGATTAATGATCATTAGTGAGCAAGAGAAATCAATCAGCTCACGAGAAGCCATGCAACGCACGGTTGAGACAAGTAGTCTTTATAAAGCATGGCCAGAAAAAGTCGAGCATGATTTGGTAAAACTTAAACAAGCCATCCGAGAAAAAGATTTTGATTTGTTAGGGCGTACAGCAGAATCCAATGCGCTTACTATGCATGCCACCATGTTATCTGCGTGGCCGCCTGTGAGTTATTATTTACCTGAAACGATAAGGGCCATGCATCGTGTGTGGCAAGCAAGAGCAGAGGGTGTTCCAGTTTATTTTACACAAGACGCAGGGCCTAATCTTAAATTATTGTTTATCGATAAAGATGCAATCCAGCAATATTTTTCTGGGATCGAAATCATTAAAATAACGTGAATTCGATATAAGCATAATAAAATTGTCATTCATTTAATTAGTATTTGCAGAATCATATATGTGTGTATATGATTCCGTTGTTATCCATACTAATTATAAGCAATTGTCAAATTGACGCTGTTAGGAGAAAATCATGAAACGCACAAAACAACCCTATAACTTTACGAAAGCCAGTGAAAAACCCATAACCCAAGAAGAAATGGACTTAGAAATGCATACTAGAATGGAAGAGCTAAGAATGAAGCATGCCCACGAACAACCTTTGTTTTCCCTACCTAGAGCAATAACATATCATAATAATCCAGATGAAGCTTTAAAAGATGCCGCAAAGGATGGAGATTTGCACGATGTTAAACGTTATTTTCAACGTTGTGATGAGTTTTCTAAAGCGCACCCAGGCAGTGCAGGGAAGATGGCTGAAGCTAAAACGAATGCATTTTGTGTAGCAGCTACAAATGGACATGCTGAGGTTGTTAGATTTTTGCTTGATAAAGGTGTATCTGCCGATGCTTTAGAAAAGTTGTTATACGGGAGGCCAGCCTTCATCCCAGCCTTATATAAAGCCGCGCGTCATGGACATTTATCTGTCGTTAAAGTATTAATTGAGTATGGTGCAAATTTAACCCTTAAGGCCAGCGATGGACATAGCCCAATAGATGTGGCAGATATGTACGGACATACTGAGGTTGTCGAATGCTTGAAACAAGAAGCATTGAAACGTGACGCATTTTTTAACGCGGTACATGACGGAAATGCAGACGTCGTTGAAGATTATCTTAAAACGCATCATGTTAAAGCAATTAATCACATGGTTTGTGATAAATATAAGGATGTTGGGCGACGTGATCATGATGGATATCATGCTTTATCTATAGCCGCTTGCCGCGGACATCTTCCTATCGTTCAACAGCTGCTGGCTGCAGGTGTATCCATAGATCAAGTAGATCGACATAAAATGACAGCGTTATGTTGGGCTGCTGAGTATGGACATTTACCTGTTGTTAGAGAGTTAATTAATCATGATGCATCTCTGGGAGATCCTTTCAATGAGCATGAAGGAAATGCCGCAATAAATATTGCAAGAAATGAGACACATGAATTAAAAGTAGATATAGCAGAACATATAACTTCTTTCTTAAGAAAAACCGGAGTTTTAAGAGCAGCTAATGATGGAAATTTGCAACAGTTACAATTTTATCTTGATAGATATAATGATAATAATGGACGTTGGAAGCAGTTCGATCAAGAAGTTTTAAACATAATGAATGCTACTGCACCTGAAACTCAAAAAACAGCGCTCATGTTAGCCGCTTGTCATGGACATCTGTCTTCTGTCAAAGAATTGCTAGATGCAAAAGCATCGATTGATGAGGTTGATTCTAATGGAAATACGGCTTTAATGTTAGCTGCATCGACTGGGGATGTAAATATTGTTAGAACCTTGCTTGATGCACATGCCTCAGTGAAGATGGTTAATCAAGATGGAGATACAGTTTTGCATAAAGCCGCATCAACTGGAAGTCTTCCTCTGGTTTATCGATTAAAAGATGCTGCTGATGTTTCGCTTAAAAACAATCTTTTACTTACCGCAGCAGACATTGCAAAAGCGAATGGACATCAAGATATTGCTAATTTATTGGAACGTAATGCAAAAAACATCATAAAAAATTCAAATCCTGCACCTATCAAGCTCTTTGATCCTAAGCCAGAGCCAGCTTCTCATGTTTCTGCATCAAATCTAATCAAACAAATTATTAGTAGTTTTTAATCAACCTTTACAGTTAATTGAAACCTGACGGCATCCCAAGACATTGGTATGCCGTTTACAAGTTTAGAAACTCTCATTTTTTATTTACAACTTTAATCAATAGCATTACATTATCAGCCTCATTACTATAACAATAAAGGTGACTCCTATGTTTAGAGCAAGATTTGAATATTGTAACGATTGGCTTGCTGAAGATGCAGCAAGAAAAGCGGGACATCATGAGATCGCAGATTTATTGAAAAAAGAAACCTCTCATAAATCTTCTTATCGACCACAGAATTGATACTTCAAACGTGCTATTTTTGCAAAATCAAACTAAAAGTTTCGCAACACTAAAATCTTGATCAAATAGAAGGCGGTTATGCCGCCTTCTATTTCTGAAAAGGAATTTCCTAAAATTTGCTATTTATCAACTAGCCTGCTTAGTCTTGTTGACTAAGCTTAATTAGTCTGCTACAATACCAACATAGGAGGTAATCTATGCAAATCAATATACACGACGCGAAAACGCATTTTTCTAAGATCATTAACCAGGTTTTACAAGGCGATGAAATAGTCATTGCACGAGACGGCAAGCCGCTTGTTCGTCTCATTCCCTACTCTGAAGAAGCAAACGTCAGACGGGGAGGACAATTAAAAGGTTTAATTGAAATCAGTGATGATTTTGATGCCCCGCTACCTGAGGAAATTCTAAAACAATTTTATGGAAACGAAGATTAACATGAAATATTTATTAGATACCCATATGGTACTTTGGTGGTTGACGGATCCTGACACTATTCAAAAAAAAGCACAAAAAATTATAAGAGACAGATCCAATGTGGTTTATATCAGCAGTGCTTCGCTTTGGGAAATGGCCATTAAAAAAAGCATAGGTCGACTCACATTACCCCATAACTTAATAGAAATGATTGCGATGGAAAGTTTTAAAATATTACCTATTACCGCAGAAGAAAGCTTAGGAGTGGCAGATTTACCGATGCATCACACTGATCCATTTGATCGCCTTTTGATTATGCAAGCCAAACTGAATGATTTGATTATTATCACACGCGATTCAAAAATGGCTGATTATCCAGTGATTATGATACCAGGGTGAAAGCAAGCTTTTTCAGAGAAGTCCACAGTATTTTCATAGAAATTATTCATTTTATCCATTATCATTTGCGCCGACAATAAGAATTAATTTTAGAAGGAACCCTATATGAGCAATACCCGTGATGCATTTGAATTTGAAGCGACACTTGATTCCTATAAAACCATCCTTTCACAGCAACCCCATAATGCCGAAGTATTATTCAAGCGAGGTGAGCTTTATATTAAGAACAAAAAGTACACAGAAGCTATTGCTGATTTTACAGAAGCGGAAAAGTATTACCAAAATTTCAGTGAAAAAACGAAGTGCTACGACGAGATAGCTAAAATTTATCGAGCGTTAGGCAATCATAAAGCTGCTGCGGAAAACTTCAAGGGAGCTCATGAATTCGATGTGTCTGGGAATGCAGCATACTTTTGTCATCAAGCCGCAATTGAATATCTAGCTTTATATGACGAGGAAAAAGATGAAGCAAAGCGGAAAAAAATTAAAGAGGAGGTCATTTCTTCTTTAACCTTAGCACGAAGAAAAGCTTCTAAAAATCAAGTATATCAATACGCAGTTGAATTAGGCTGTGCTTATTTAAAATTTAACGACCTTGAAAATGCTAGATGGTGTTTCGAATATATCCAAAGAGAATATGATTATAATACCCGTACTGTAGAATCTAATAAAATGCTAGCATTAAGTTATATAGGCTTAGGTAAAGTTTATTACAATACTCAGGACGCTGTAGAAAAATTTGAGCGGGCATTACGTTATATACCTCTATCTAATATTGAACTTATGGCAGAATGTTATTTCCACATTGCAGTATGTTCAAACAACTCAGATTCAGAACGAGCATGTCTCACCGCTATCGAATACCTCACTCAAGCCAGCCAACTTCCTGACAAAAAAGATTTCTATAGAGCAGATATAGCATACTGTAATTATAAACTGGGTTGCGCATATCAAAACAATCCATTCTTAGCTATCCAACATTTCGAAAAAGCTTTACCATTTTTAATTAAAGATAAAGGAGATTGTCATTTACGTTTAGCTAAACTCAATAGTAATCAACAAAAACACTCAGAAGCCATTAAGCATTATGATGCTGCTATTTCTTTGCTTTTACTTGAAAATAGCTCTTCCTTAGCAGACTGTTATTTTAATAAAGGCAAATGCCTTAATGCACTCCAACAGTATGATGCAGCGATAAAAAGCTTTGAAGAGGCCCTTAAAAAAAGTTCGGATTGCTTCTTAACGATGGGTGCTTATTATGAAATGGGGATTTCCTATGCTTTATTAGGTAAACATCTCGAGGCCATCGTCCAATACACAAAGGCTATCAATGAACCTCACCCATCCCATGCTTCATGGAATCATTTAGCATGTTGCTACCAAAAACGTGCGGAATCCTGTGCTGAATTACGAGGAAATGAAACTAATCAAACTTCTATTAACGATTACAAACAAGCTGTTGCTATATTATCAAATAAAATGTTTAAAAATTATTCCGAAAGTTTAATCAAAGATATTATTGAGCTTCACTTAAAAATTGGCGATCTTTATCAAACTTTACAAGATGATAAAAATGCTGCGCAATCTTTCAAAAGCGCCGCTTTTCAAATGTGTAGATTTCCGTCTTTATTTTCTTTATTTAAAGAAAAGCAAATAATATCTCTAAAAGAATGTGAATCAGAATTTTATGGTCAATTGCTACAAAAATTCCCGAAAGAAACAGCACATTTTCAAAATGCTGGAGTAGAAAAAAATAATGAAACAAAAAAAGAAGCACTTGTTTCTGTTGTTGCTAAGACTCCTCTTTCGCCCGACCCTGTTAATACATGCACTCATTTTTTAAAGCCGAAATCAAAACATTCATGGCTAAAAACGATGTTTTCAAAATTACACGATGCAAGTTACCAAGATTTAAAATCTGCAGAACCTTCAGTGTCAAAAAGTTTCTCGGCATAGATCAAACAGAAGGCGGTTATGCCGCCTTCTTTTTCCGATATCACAACCAGTCAACATGATATCTCAACAGAAGTTTCAACTAAAATAGTTCGGATGGTTTCAATCGTCATCAATAAAGTCATAGGTTGTATGGGTGACTCAACAAAACCTCGCGATATATAGAATCTTTTAGCCTGCTCCGATAGCGCGTGAATGAGGATAGCAAATACGCCAGCGTCTTCTGCAATATTGACAGAACGAATCATCGCATCTCGTAATAAAGCACTCCCAAGTCCTTGGTTATGGTATTTTTTATCAATGGCTAATCTACCGAGTACTAATACAGGTAAAAGATCCGGCATATTTCTACGCATTGTTTTGGGCACAGACTCTCGGCTAATGGCTCCAGCAGAAAGACAATAATATCCGACAACTTCGTTGTTCTTGCATGTCACAAAACAACGCGAGGCACCTGAAAGATTATTTTTCACTGCTCTTGTTTTAAGCCAGTGATCAAGCGAAGGTTCGCCGCAGTCAAAATTAACCACTTCATGATCATAAGAAATTAAAGATGGAATGGATAAATGATGCATGTTTATTTATCCCATGGTGCTTTTGTTTTAAGTAAACGACGCAGTTTATCGGTGGTGGGTAGTGGCTTTTCAAGTAATGCCTGCAATTTCGCAAATGTGCTAGCATCCACCGAAAAAAATGCCTGATCTAACAAGACATCAACCGCTTTACTACAAGCTGCCTCAAGCATAAAATCTGATCGCGAACGCCCTTGTCTTTCAGCAGCTTGATCAATTAAATCACGTTGTCGTGCTTTTGCACGGATATTGATAGATATCGATTCTTTTGCGTGAGCTGGCATAAATACCTCATCATTTTTTGTATACACATATAGTATACGATTTTGTATAGATAAATGCAATACATATACATGAATGTGCAAATCACCAAATTAACATTTGTTAATTTGGTGAAGAGGAGATATACTAAAGCGGATATCACCAAATCAACATTTGTCAATTTAGTGATTTATAGCATAGAGGGTGAAATAGAAATGACAGCTAAATTTGTGGGCAGAAAACAAGAATTAAGCCAACTCAATCTACTTTTGAATAAAAAATCTGCCAGTTTAGTTGTAGTAAAAGGTAGACGTCGTATTGGCAAAAGTCGCCTTATTGAAGAATTTGGAAAATCCCAGAAAATGTATACATTTTCTGGGGTATTACCCAATGAGAATACTACCCTACAAAGTCAACTTCATGAATTTGGTTGGCAATTAGGAAAAATGCTCAACCAGCCCGCTTTTAAAGATGACAACTGGAATGATTTATTTTTACGACTGGCGAATGAAACTAGAAAAGGACGCGTACTCATTTTGTTCGATGAAATTTCCTGGATGGGATCTTTAGATCCGGATTTTCTTGGTAAGCTCAAGAACGCATGGGATTTAGAATTTAAAAAAAATCCTCACCTGATATTGGTATTGTGCGGCTCAGTTTCTGCCTGGATTGAAAAAAACATTTTGAATAGTTCAGGATTCTTAGGAAGAATATCTCTTAGTCTTACCGTAGAAGAACTGCCTTTATTTGATTGTGATAAATTATGGATAGATAATGGCGATAATATTTCTGCTTACGAAAAATTTAAGATTCTTTCAGTGACAGGCGGAATACCTAAATATCTTGAAGAAATTCAGTCTCATTTATCCGCTGAAGAAAATATTAAAAATTTATGCTTCAATCGTTCAGGATTGTTATTTAATGAATTTGATCAGATATTTACAGACATTTTTGCCAATCGGAGTGAAATTTATAAACGAATTGTGGAATGTCTGGCGGATGGAAAATACGAATATGAAGATATTTATAAAAAACTTAACATAGAAAAAAGTGGTGTGATAAGCGAATATCTTGATGAATTAGTAAAATCAGGGTTTCTTCGCCGCGATTTTACATGGCATATTAAAAATGGAAAAGCATCTAAACTTAGCAAATATCGTGTAAGTGATAATTATTTAAGATTTTATATAAAATATATTGCGCCTAATAAAGAAAAAATTGAACGTAATAGTTATGTAAATCAATCTTTAGCAGCGCTCCCAGGCTGGGAGGGAGCAATGGGATTACAGTTCGAAAACCTTGTTTTGAATAATCGCCAACAAATTCTGAAATATCTTAGAATTAACCCAGACGATATGATCTATGATAACCCATTTTTTCAACGCAAAACAATGCGGCAAGAATGCTGTCAGATTGATTATTTAATTCAAACACGATTTGATACATTGTATATTTGTGAAATTAAATTTTCAAAACATCCCATAAAAACGGATATTATTAGTGAAGTACAGGAAAAAATGCGGCGATTAAAAACTCCTAGACATATTTCACGTCGAGCCGTATTGATTCATGTGAACGGCGTACATCAAGATATTATAGATAGTCATTATTTTTCGAATATTATTGATTGCAGCGAGTTTTTTTGTAAATGAAAATTTTTTGCTGAAATAAAATTTCATTTCTGCTAGCATCCAAATTCACTCATTACTCATGGAAGGTAAAGTTATGCTTAATTCAATGCTTGATTTTCTCAGTGACAACCCAAAGCCTGCTATTCTCAACAAAAACTACGGGTCTCTTCAAAATGAACATACCTCTTTAAAGTATTATTTCGAAGAAATACTTACGCTTCTTAGCAGAGGAATCCCTCCCCAACCCATTCTTATTCATTTATTAGATAAATATCTATCACTCAGCAAAAAAAATTTTTTTGGACAAATCATCACAGAGCAACAAGAATTAGCTAATGAAATGAAAAGGACAGCAACCCTTGAAACATTAAATAGAACGACAAACGAAATTAATCCACATGATGATTTTATTTGGTTACTAAGCGCTTATTATTCTGTATTTCCTTTTCTTTATCCCAAATTAACAAATCAAAACATTAAAAATGCATTAACCATACGTGATATGAATGATATTTACTTAAATACCGTCATAAAAAAATTCTTTCAACAGCATTCTGCAAGTAGCATGCGCTACCTATCTGCACAGCCCGAAACTGCTGAGATTGCACATCTTATTGGAGAAGATTCATCCTTATTAGAATATTACACAGATGCATTAAAAAATGGTGACTATCTCGACAGAAAAGTAGCATGGAACCATCTGGAAAATCCGTTAAAATACGCCACAGGAGCACAAGTAAGAGAGATATTGTTACCCACCATTATCGATATGTTAGACATCACAAAAGAATCAAAAGAATCAAAAGAACCAAGAGAAAAGCCGAGTACTCGAATTTTTCTAGTATTGGAAAAAATAAAACCCTTGATCGATAAAACCAGCGTGAAAGATATTGAAACCGAAATAATCCCCTCATTACTTAAACTTTATAAGCAAAAGGATTGCAGCCCTTTTCTTGAAGATACTTTCCTTTATTGCATTGAAAAAATGAATGGTGAAGCATCAAAGCGTTGTCTCTTAGATGTTCTAAGGTCCACATTTATGGCTGAGAAAGTCACTTATCAAACGCATATAGCATTAAAACCTCTTCTTGCAATCATAAGTAAGCTTAATAAAGACGAAAGCGATAAAATCATTGAAGAAATCTTACCTAAAATAAAAACCTTGAATGTTCATTACGATTTAGCTTTTCTAAAAAAATTACGTCACGAAGGGTTTTATGTAAATGAAAATTTATTTCAATTAGCAAACCAACCTATCTTGGATTTCAATGAAAAATTTTTAACAAACGTTGAACAACATGGAAAACTCGGACGGTTAGGGGGTTCTAGGACTGAATTATTTAGTGATCATATGACACCGGCACAAATCCAACGATTTTTTTCAGCTGTATCTTTAAAAGATTTGTATGTAACAAAAGAACCATGGGAAATTTCTTTATTTTTAACATCTCTAGAGCCATTACTTAAAGATGATCCTTCGCTTCATGCAAGAATTTTTGAATTTTTGTTTGAAAAACGCCATCTAAAAGAATTTGTATCTGTGCTCACGGTTTATATGAAGACACATGATTTTTCAGATGAGTCATCTAAAAAAATGTTAATGGATTTATGTCATTTGGCTGTCGTCAAAGTAATGGCTGGAAATTATGATCATCATAAAGAATACTATAAATTACTTGAAGCTTGTGCATCCATGATGACTGAAGATGAAATCAAATCTCATATTTTGTGTGTCGTTGAGGTGAATAAAATAAATAAGCCAAGTGATTATAATTATTTTAGAAACATGCATGATATATTCTGTCAAATATTTTCCAAAATTAATGATCAGGAAATTCTTGCTAGGTTTTTTAATGAATTTAGGCGAAGTCATTTTGAATGTTCCATTACCGATTCCCATGACCTATTCGCTATCTTTATTAATAAAATGAATCCGGCTTTATTTCCCTCTATAACTCAAACACTATTAAAAGATGAGATGAGCGACCGTCGTGATTTGGATAGAACTGCTTATTTTTTAACTTTAATTTACAATAAAAGCAAAGAACATTATCGAGATATTCCGTATTTTTGCAAAGGTATGCAATATGCAGAGACAGAAGCAGAAGCGAAGTGCGCGATGATGTAAACTTATCTGTCATGCAAACTGGAGGTTAATTAGACATCAAAACAATCGCCACAAATGCCAACATAATGCCCATGCATTGTCTTGCATTAATATCTTCTTTCAATAATAAATAAGATAGCAAAATAGTAATGACGGGATAAAGTGAAGTCAGTGTCACTACCGTCATTATTTTACCTTTGTTTGCTGCTATGAAATAAAATAGACAACCTACACCATAAGTTATGCCTGTGAGCATGGCAAAAGAAAAACCTTTACTGTCTGAGGCAGGTTTGAATTTCATGCTGCTTAAAGTAATAAGCCCAATAATAACCACCCCAAGCGTTTGGTAAATCAAAGCACTTTTGGAGTCAATGTGATTCACGGATAGTTTCGTAAAAAATCCCCATAAACCAAAAAATAGGAGTGCTGCAAGTGCAGCAGATAACCAAGAAGACATATTTAGAATATCCAGGCAAGAATGTGTAATATAATTAAACTGTAAATACCGGCTAAAACATCATCGAGTATCATGCCGACACCACCTTTGACATGGGTATCGACATAATCGATAGGCCAGGGTTTTACGATATCAAAAAATCGAAATAAAACAAACCCTATAACAATCCACACAAAACCATGGGGTGCGGCAAACATGGTAACAAGATAACCCACAATTTCATCTAAGCACATGCCTGAATGATCATGGGTGTGAGTTTCTTTTGAAACTTTATCACAAAGCCACATGCTGGCAAGCGTGATAGCGATTAATAATAATAAATAAAGCCAGGGTGATAGAGGCCGCATCGCCAAATAAAAAGGAATGGCCATGAGTGTGCCGAAAGTTCCTGGAGCAAAAGGCACGGCACCGCTGCCAAATCCAAAAGCGACAAAGTGGTAAGGATTTTTCCAAACAGAATCTGGGACGGGTTGGGCTTTGTAATCGCGCATAGTTATCCTCAATAGCCTTGTTTACAAAGGTTTGATATTCATTTTTACGCTCCAAATGGCACATCCCTGTGCCTTGTTTTGTCATCCTGACAAAAAGTCGCTAAAAAATGAATATCAAACCTTTGTAAGCAGTCAAAAATGTTTATACCCTGCCTGTGTACCATTGTATTTTTTTTCATCCTGGTACCGC
>CAYVRW010000068.1:0-13384 GCA_964453575.1 uncultured Coxiellaceae bacterium
ATCCGCGCCCACCTCTTACCCCCACCAAATTTTTTATTTTTGGGGGGGTGGGAAAAGGAGTGCAGCGACGTGCCCACCAAGAGTCCTATGCTGCGTTTGGTAAGAAACCATCCGTCTGCATATTCCACAACATAGCAAAATGCCCATTAGCCTGCAAAAGTTCCTGTTGGCTGCCCTCTTCAATCACTTTGCCCTTATGAAACACAATAATCCTGTCCATAGCAGAAAGGGTCGATAATCGATGGGCTACCACAATCGTCGTTTTATCCTTCATCACCTGCTGTAAACTTTGTTGTATCATTTTTTCAGTCGCAGTATCTAACGAAGAAGTTGCTTCATCTAAAATCAAAATAGGAGCATTTTTTAAAATAGCGCGGGCGACTGCAATGCGTTGACGCTGGCCGCCAGACAATTTAATACCTCGCTCACCTACCATGGATTGATAACCCTGGTCCATCATTTCTATAAATTCATGACAGTGTGCCATTTTAGAGGCTTCAATCACTTCTTCATCAGACGCATCTAAACGCCCATAACGAATATTTTCAATTAACGTTCTATTAAACAATGACGGATCTTGTGGAATCATAGCAATTTGCGAACGTAAGGATTCCTGTGTGACGCCTGCAATATCATGGCCATCTATTAAAATTTTACCGGATTGCACGTCATAAAAGCGCAAAATCAAATTCACAAAGGTTGATTTACCTGAGCCTGAAAATCCCACCAAACCCACTTTTTGTCCTGCAGAAATAGTAAGATTAAGATTATTAAAGACACGACGACCTTTATTATAATAAAAAGTCATATTTTCAAAACGTATTTCAGCTTGTTTTACTTTTATAGGATAGGCATCACGCTCATCACTTAAATCATGGCCGCGTCGAACCAAATTTAAGGCTTCATTAATAGTTCCTAATTCACGGGCAAACACCGTCATTTGATAACTGAAAAACCAGATCCAACTTAATAACCAAAAGGTTTGCATACCGATTTGAGTAAAATCACCTAATGTCACCCATTGATGCGTCCATCCATAAAGTAAGGTAAATACCATGGCAAATACAAGAAATAAACCATTTAATCCTAAACCCACATGCACTAGTTCCATCATCCACATGGCACGCTTGGCTTTGATCATTTCATCTTTTTGAAATCGTTTAAGATATTTCATTTCATAACTGGAGCGCGAAAATAAACGAACATTCGCCATGTTTGTTAAAACATCGACGATTTTTCCACTTAATATTCCCAGCGAATCAGCATGCGTCACCCATAGGCGATTACAACGTTTTAAAAATACAGCTGTTAATCCTAAATGAATGGCTAACCAAATTAATAAAATAACAGCAAACACGGGTTTCGTCATAAATAACAATACTAAGACAACCATAGCACCTGTGATTGCAACGACAAATTGTAAGCATGTGATTTCTATTACCGTTTGACAACTTATCGGTAAATCAGCAAATTTTTTGGAAATGTTACCCGCAAAATTATTTGAAAAAAATTCATGTGAATGGGATTGAACATACTTAAATACGGCGTGACGAATGCTAGCTCGAAAACGTGGAAAAGTATAAATTTGCAGAACGCCTTGCAGTCTTTGTAAGATTTCAGTGAGCAGCCAGAAAAACACTAATAACAGCAATATATCTTTTAAAGCAGAATATACGTTAAAACGATCACCCTGATAAACTTGTAACACATCCACAATACGTTTTAATAAATAAGGAAAAATCGTATCATTCATGGCCCAAATCATAGACATGAAGGCCAACAAAGCAAATTTCACCCATTGTGCACGCACAAAGTGTAAAATAAAGCTGAATGTAGTGGTTGGCATCTTCATAAGGCACCTAAATCTTTCGCTAGGAGTTAGCGTGATAATTTATAATCTTAGAAGGTTAAATTGATCATATATTGTACTATATTTGAGAGGTTTACACAAGAGGGTTTAAAATAGTAATTTATTTAATAATCAATGGATTAAGACTATTTATGTTCAAGTTTTCTAATACTTTTATCTAATTTTTTTACTTGCTCCGCATCATCCTTTATTTTTTGAGTGTTTGTCAATAAACCTAAACTTATTCTTTTGCTAAACAAACGTGTCATGTAATATGCAAGTCTTCTGAAAAACTCCTCAGCGGTTTTATCAAATTTGCGGGTTTTGGTTAATGAATCACACTTAGCCTTACAATTTTTTATACGAATTAACGAATCAACTTTTTTGTCTTTTAAGATATTCTCTAAATCAGTTGCATCTTGATAATTTTCAACAGCCTCTTTAAGCTTTCCCACAGCGGCTTCAAAATCTTTGTCCCGTTTAAAAAACGTTTGTTTACTTTTCATTAATGCGCTAAATTTGTCATTATTAAGTACGTTATTTTCATCGAAAAGACCATCTTTTTTTATATCATTGTGTTTTAATTCTTCTTCTATAACATTTTTTAAATCCGTTAGATATTTTTCACAATCAATTTTCATTTGATGAATACAAGCTTCTGCAGGCGCCCTTACTCTTGCATCATTATAAATTACTTCAGCTTGTTGAAAAACTTTAGCCATAAACCTATCTTTATTTGATCGAATTGCATTTTGCACGGTATCTGAACGATATACCCTAATGTATTCATTGCATCCATGAATAATGTTTTCCACATCATTCATAGCATGAAATAAAGCGCGTACCGCACTAAAGTTATTATGAACCGTTTCAGATCCCTCTAATAACGAGTCTTCCATCTCAACTTCTAAGTAATTTATGGACTGCATGTACTTCGGCTTTTTCCAATTACCCCGATGCTTATCTATATTTTCACTAATGTTTGGCACAAAATAATCTAAAATTTGAATATAATGTTCGAACTTAATTAGATTCAATGGTGGTAATTCACTTGACCTCATAATAAGCGATCTCTCATTAAAGTGTATAAATAAATAATATATTACCATAAATTGATTAATAAATGTCTAAAATTGATTTAGATTTATACACAAAAGATAATAACTTATTGAAAAATAAGAAAAATAGATTTTAATTCTTTAAAAAAATCAATGGCGGATCATTCTCAAATGCTAGACTTTGTGAGCTCAAATTTGGGAATTCTTTTAACTTGATGCTAACTCATCCAAAGCCTCACCCGTAACCCGATAAACCGTCCACTCATCCATAGGTTTTGCGCCTAATTTTTTATAGAAATCAATAGCAGGTTTATTCCAGTCGAGTACAGACCATTCTAAACGTCCGCAACCGCGTTCTTTTGCTAGGCGCGCTAAATAAATTAAGATTTTTTTACCTAACCCTAAACCGCGCGCTTCGGGTTTCACAAATAAATCTTCTAGATAAATACCTTTTCGACCTAAAAAAGATGAAAAATTATGGAAATAAATGGCAAAAGCAACAGGCTTATGATCCAAATAGCCGAGAATAACTTCCATGTTGCTATGTTTATTTAACAAATTTTCTTTTAGCATTTGTTCTGTTGCGACGACTTCATGCAATAATTTTTCATATTCAGCTAATTCTTTGATTAACGACAGTACCACTGACGCATCATTTTCATCAGCTCTTTTAATAACAAATTCAGACATCATGACACCACATTTTCATTTCGGGTAAAGTCATTACGGTATCCACGTACTCTTGGACAATTTCCGGGATGGCAACATTATAAGTGACAAAACGATTCACAACAGGTGCAAACATGGCATCTGCAATGGTAAATTTTCCAAAAAGCATAGGCCCTTTGGCTGCATAACGTTCACGGCAATCCGTCCATATGTGAATAATACGTGCAATATCAGGTAATGCTTCAGAAGGAATAGCATAATTGGCAAAGCGTTCTTGCGCGTTAAAAGGTAGATGCTTTCTTAACATTTGAAAGCCTGAGTGCATTTCACAGGAAATACTTCTGGCATAAGCGCGCATTTTAACATCTTCCGGCCAGAGATGAGTATGAGGATAGACTTCAGCCAAATACTCGCCTATCGCCAAGGAATCCCAAATAAGCATATCACCATGTTTTAAAACAGGCACTTTTCCAGAGGGGGATATTTTAGCAATTTTCGCGTGAGTATCAGCTTGATCTAAGGGAATTAGCACAGCATCAAAATCAGCACCGGTCTGCAATAGCATTAACCATGCTCGCAGGGACCATGATGATATATTTTTACTTCCCAAATATATGATTATTTCGCTCATATCCTGTCCTTCATTAACTTATCATCATCTTATACTTATCAATAATAAGTTCAATGCTTATTTTGCAGACGGGCTCTGTATTTTTTAAAAAATGTGATCACACTAGCAGGCAGTTTTTTTGCAATAAAGTTTGCTAAAGGGTCCGCGCTTCGTATTAAATAAGGTGTTAAAAAGGTGGTGATCATGGAGACAGCCACTGCAATCGAATATAAAAAGCTGCTGGTGACATGCAGCATAATGCCAAGGCCTGCAATGATAAATGAAAACTCGCCAATTTGAGCAAGTCCCATGCCTACACGCAACGCAGTACGCCCATCTTGCCCCACTAATAAGCTGCCTAAACTACAGGTCACCACCTTTCCTAATACTACTGCAATAGTAATAACAAAGATGACAAGCGTATGCTCCATCATTATTTTGGGATCAAGTAATAATCCTACTGAAACAAAAAATATCGCACTAAACATATCTCGTACAGGTGCGGTTAATTGACGAATAAGTACTACTTCACGGCTTTCTGCCATGATAGCGCCAATTAAAAATGCGCCTAACGCAATGCTATATTCAAGTTTAATCACTATCAAACAAAAGCCAAAACATAAACTCAACATAGTGATTAACATGATTTCACGATTATGAAACGTTGCAACATAAGCTAAAATTTTTGGAACAATATACAAACCGATTAAGACAATGCTTACTAAAAAGATTGTCAATTTACCCATTGTCATAAATACATCAACAACTTCCACGGAACCGCTGATGGCGATACTTGATAAAATAGCGATAATGACTATACCTAATATGTCTTCAACAATTAATATGCCATAAATTAATTGCGAAAAATGTTTTTTTTCTAAATGCAATTCCTGCAATGCTTTAATAATAATAGTGGTAGATGAAATAGCTAAAATACCGCCTAAAAATAAAGAATCGATGAGCTTCCAATGAAATGCCTTGCCAATTTCATAACCTAACCATAGCATAACAATAATTTCACCTATGGCAATCATAGAAACGATGGCACCTACTTTTTTTAATTCACGAAAACTAAACTCCAAACCCAATGAAAACATCAAAAATATCACGCCTAATTGCGCAAGTGTTTGGATACTTTGTTGGTTTGAAATAAATGAAAAAGGCGGGGTATAGGGCCCAATAATGATACCCGCAAGGATATAACCCAGAACCACAGGCTGATTAAGCCGGTGGAATAGAATAGAAATAAAACCGGCGACTAACATGATGATTGCTAAATCTTGGATAAAATCAAGAGCATGCATGTTATGTTATCCATTTATTATAATGTTATGCTATCTATTATTATAAACCATGCTGGCCAGAAACTGTTTTAATCAAAAGATCAATTAAAGATGCATAAAATCCTTTCTCACTTAACCATTATACTCTTATTAGATTTTTATGGGCAAATATATAGCATTTTTTATAAATATTAGTAATTTATAGCCTACTATATCATTTGGTAAAAATGTGAACTTATGTTAGACTTCTGTATTATCATATGACTTACAAAAAATTACAGACGAAAACCGTGACTAATTCGCAAAAACCTTATGAAAACTTAGACCCCAGCCTCATTCTTACTGCTATCGAAAGTGTAGGTTATCTGTGCTCGGGCAGTTTGCTAGCCTTAAATAGTTATGAAAATCGTGTCTATCAGGTGGGCATTGAAGATGCATCTCCCTTAATTGCTAAATTTTATCGTCCTAATCGTTGGTCCAGTGAAGCTATTTTAGAAGAACATCAATTTAGCCTAGAATTAGCTGAACGAGAAATACCAGTGATTGCACCTTTAGTTAATGCCGATGCAAAAACATTACATGAATATCAAAATTACCGTTTCGCACTTTTTCCACGACGCGGGGGACGCGCACTTGATCAAGACAATTTAGATCAATTGGAATGGATGGGACGTTTCATTGGAAGGTTACACGCTGTTTCCGCTTGTAAGCCATTTAAATATCGAGGTGCACTCAATGTACAAACGCATGGCTATTTTCCATATCAATTTTTAATTAAAAATAACTTTATTCCTGACTATTTAAAAAAGCACTATTGTGAAACCGTTGAAGCAGTATTAAATCGCATCGATCACTTATTTAATAACATCACGGATCTTAAGCTAATTCGTTTACATGGTGATTGTCATCTCGGTAACGTACTTTGGAACGATGCAGGCCCGCATATTGTGGATCTTGATGATTCTGTCATGGGCCCCGCTATCCAGGATATTTGGATGTTATTATCCGGCGATCCTATGCAAACAAGATTACAACTGAGTATTATCTTAGAAGGTTATCGTGAATTTCATGATTTTGATATGCGAGAATTACAGCTTATCGAAGCCATGCGCACCTTACGCATGATTCAATATTCCGCGTGGCTAGCCTGCCGTTGGGAAGACCCTGCATTTCCACGCGCATTTCCATGGTTTAACACGACGCATTATTGGGATGAGCAATTAGCTAATTTAAAAGATCAGCTTTTTATATTGAATGATTTGCCGTGTTATTCATTTTACTAGGGTCTGCTGTCGTCACTTCATCTCTGATAATGTAATTTTGGACATATAATCAATATGTTAATTCTATATACACTGATATATATTTACATTAATTACATTTTTGTCTAAAATGATCATTTTATAATCAACTAAGTATTAAAAATGACATAACGAGGCAGCATATGTTTAATCGCAACCTATGGGGGGTTTCAAAGCTTTTTCAAGATTTCGACACTGCCTTGAACAAGAAAGATTACGATACCATTGCAGAAATATGGTCTAATCATTCTGTTCAATTATCTGAACACATTTCATTACTAGAAAGACGACAAGGTATTTTAAATAAAATTATTAAGCTAGCCAAAAATTGTGCTGATAAATTTATCAAGGATTACATTGAATCGGTAAATGACATAGTATTATTGGAAGTTGCAAATTCACACTACCCTAGAGTAGAAGTGAAAACATGGTTACAAGATAGAATAAAATTTCTTAAAGATAAACTAGTTCTACCAATGAAGAATAATATATGTTCACAAAATTTTTCTGAAACAAAAAAACAAGCTGCCACAGAAAGCCCTCTTCTTAAAAAATTTATGAAAGTTTTATATGAAGAATTGGAACCCACTATGGAAACGTGGTATCAAAACCCTGTAATACTATCTTATGATATTTCACTGCTCGAAGAAGAAGACAAATTAAAAATTTTTAGAAAAATAATTCAATATAACGAATACAGTAAAAAAGGGAGCCAAAGAAAAGACGCATTTGCATTTCTTAATGATTATATTGAGAGGGTGGAGGATATAGCTATATTAAAAAAGACACATGCATATTTTTTTACTGGTGGTGCAAGAACTCGAAGAGAAATAACAGACGTTTTATACAAGCGAATAGTTGTTCTTCAATTAGCACTGGAAGCTGAAGAAAGAGCAAAAGCACCACAACAAAAGGAACCCGTCCATTTATCTTCCCATTCATCCGCTCCATCATCACCGCAAAACTGCGATGATGTAGCAGTCCCAAATTTATTTGGTTCACCCAAAGATGATGACATAACGAAGCAACGCATGTTTAATCGCGAAACCGAGGGTAGCGCAGCAAATGTAAAAAAATTTTTTCCAGATTTCGACACTGCTTTAAATACGAAAAATTACGATGCCATTAAAAAAATATGGCTTGATCATTCTGTTCAATTATCCAAAGAAATTTCATTACTCAAAGGAAAAAAACCACAAGGTGTTTTAAATAAAATCCTTAAGTTAGACAAATACCATGCATCCGAGTTTATTCATGATTACATTGAATCGGTAAATGATATAACACTCTTGGAAGTTGCAAATGAGAATTACGCTACTTTAGAAGTGAAAATATGGCTACGAGATAGAATAAGATTTCTAAAATCTCAACAAACCGTTCAACCAGTGAATAATAAAAAACAAGCCTTTGAAGAAAGTCCTCTTCTTCAAACTTTCAGGACTGATGTTTTATATCAAGGATTGGATCCCGCTCAAGAAATGTGGTTTCAACACCATGAGGGACTATCCCTTGAGATTCCACAGCTTAAAGAAGGAGATCAACTAAAAATTCTTAGAAAAATAATTCAATATGGTCAAAAGGAACTTGAAAAAGCGATGCCGTTTCTTAATCATTATGTTATTAGAGTGAATAATATAACCATATTAAGTGAGACATATCAGTACGCTCGTAATGATATAAAAGCTCAAAGAGAGATAAGAGACGTTCTAAAAAACCGAATTGCTGATCTTATTATTAAATCCCAATCTAAAGAAAGAGCAAAAGCACCACAACAGAAAACATCCATCGCTTTATCTTCCCATTCACCAGCTCCATCATCCCAAAGCCGCGACAATTTAGTAGTACCCTTTGATTTAGCTGAAGATGATTTTGAACTTCCTTTTACTTTATCTGATCTACCAGCTCCATCATCATCGCAAAACTGCGATGATGTAGCAGTCCCAAACTTATTTGGTTTACCCGAAGATGATGATGGAGCACTTCCTGTTCATTTATATGGTGAAAAGAGCATGCCTGAATTTCCTTTTAAAACTTCTGAAGAATGGGATGACCCTTTTACATCCAACACAAAAAAACGTAGAGCAACTGAAGAAGCAGATTCTTATGGCATCTCAAAAAGAAATATTTTCACACCCATACCACCTTTACCGTGTGCTGAGGAATCTGTAGATCCTGATTTCTATAAACGGTTCCTAGCTTAAAGAAGTCTTTTGCATCAGCCATTACAGCTATGTAGCCTCTTAAAACCTATATGCCATAAAATGCCTTAAAAGACGGATTCCATTCTGCTTCATTAAAGTATTCAGGCGATAATCTATCATTTAATTCAAATAATAATGATTGTCTTCTTCCCCATGTTTTTGAAGCATTACCGTGATTTTGATCACTTAAAGATAACTTCATAATTTCCTTCAAAATAATTTGTTTAATGTTATCTTTAGATGCTTGGCTTATGTGCATAAGGTTATCATCCAGTTTTTTATTTATTTCTTGTATCAAGCGATCACAATCTTTTTTTAATTCACGCCGTTTATAATATAAAGGATAAACTGCGATGATGGCATGCCAGAAAATAAAACCCAATACAGCAGATATCATCGCCATGCTTACATTAGAACAATGCGTTTTGTTTGATTCATTTAAGGAAGCACCTACATACGCAGAAACCGCTGTAAGAACAATAATTTTTCCGCGAACGATTATCTCATCTTTACTATAGTGATGATCTCCTGATAACACCAACTCAGCCGCACGCGACCAATCAATGTAATGGTTACTGTATTCAGTAAGTTTTTTAGTGAACAACCTAAACATTCTTGGTTTTCCTTGTTATTAACAAACGCCGTCAAGCCAAAACCGGTAAACATTTATTATCCATTTCACTCATAACTTCCGACAATATTACGTTACTTTTAAATAAGCCAAGTGAAGTAAGCGGACTTACGGATTTTACCTCTGGTTCTTCAGGCAATCCTAAGGTTGGATATAAATAATTCGGCAACTTAAATGTTTTTTCAGCATAGCCGCCTTCTAAATCACTAGGCTGGTCACCTATATTGACAATAATGTTATAGCCTTCTTCTGTAATTAATTTACGTTTATTCGTTTTAAATTGTACGGTAGGTAATGTTAAATCATCGCCTTCTGATATATATAATGCTTTCCAATCTTTATATCCAGCTTGTTCTAATGTTTTAATGGTGTAGGGACGTAAATTCTCATTGGGTTCTTTGCTGTGAGGTTTGCGGGAGGTGATAAAAAATACGGACACTCCTTGACTCACTGCATATTGAGCAAAATGCAACACTGGTTGGATAGCAGCTTGATTTGCTGCACGATAACGCAGAATGATTTCATCTTCGGTATTTTTAAATTCGTCATTTTTGATAGAAAGATAATTTGAAATACTGGCATCATCAATGTCCAAGACAATAGCCAGTTTTAATACAGTGATGTCATTTTTGTGCTCGTCCAAATAATGTTTTAAATAAGCAGTGGCTTGGTCCATGATCCCGCTGATATCTTTTATATATTGGCTTTCTGGTTTTATATCATCATAGTAGGCAATCAAAGCTTTTTTAATTTTTGGATCAATAGTAGCAGATGGAGCGGATTTGAACTCAAGAATTTCGTGATTTACCCTAGATAACGACATGATACACTCTCTCCTTTATAATTGTGCAAAGGAATTATTTATATTAAAAGAAAGAATGTCAAGCAATGTGAATGCTAAATTAACCCTGCAAAAGCTGTTTGCATCACAAACAAAATACAAAAACCTATTACAAGGGACGCAATCATATTTTTTTTCATGCTATCTACCTCTTATAAAAAATAGATGACACATAAAAATAGTATAAACCAATTTTTAACTAATTGGTTTAAATAGATATTATTTGCACTAAATATGAAATGTAGATTAAATTAAGCGCTATACAAACACTTCTTTTGAAATAAAAATAAGGGTAAGAACAATAAGCGCCGGATTTAAATCTCGATATCTACCCGTGATAATTTTAATCACTGTATAAGAAATAAATCCTAAACAAATACCCTGCGCAATAGAAAAGGTAACCGGCATTACAATGGCTGTAATAAGCGCTGGAGCATATTCAGTTGCATCTTTCCAATCAAGGTCGGTAAACGCTCTCGCCATCAAACATGCAATATAAATAATCGCAGGTGCCGTAGCATAGGCAGGGATAGACTGAGCCAGAGGTGATAAAAATAAAGTAAATAAAAATAATATGGCAACCACGACTGCCATTAAACCTGTTCTACCACCCATCTTAACACCCACAGCACTTTCCAAATAACTTGTAGTGGTTGATGTCCCAAGGGTTGCACTTGCAATAGCTGCTGCACTATCAGCAATCAATACGCGATTAATACGCGGCATTTTACCATCTTTATTCATAAAACCTGCACGATGGGCAATAGCAATCAAGGTACCTGTATTATCAAACAAATCCACAAATAAAAACGCAAAAACTATCGTCACCAAACCTAAATTAAAAGCACCTGCAATATCCATCTGCAACAAAATGGGCATAATACTAGGCGGCATGGCAAAGATACCTACGAATGATGTATATCCTGAGATGATACCTATAGCAGTTACAACAAACATACTAATGATAATACCGCCTATCACGCCCAATGTATCCAGCACAATAATTAAGAAAAACCCAAGCATCGCAAGCATGACAGTAGGCTGTTTTAAATTTGCTAGTTTAAGCGCAATAGGATCACCTGTCATAATGCCGGCACTTTTTAATCCAATGACTCCTAAAAAAAGCCCAATACCCGCGACAATTGCGATTTTAAGAGACTTTGGAATGCAATCAATTAAGTATTCACGCACAGGCAGAATACTAAGTATGAAAAAAATAATACCTGAAATAAAAACAGCACCTAAAGCTAACTGCCAACTATACCCTGCGCCTAACACAACACCGTAAGTAAAATAAGTATTAAGTGCCATACCCGGCGCCAAGGCAATGGGATAATTTGCCAATAATCCCATTAAAGCTGAGCCAAATGCAGCGGCTAAACATGTCGCTACAAATACCGCACCTTTATCCATGCCTGTTAACGATAACAAACTAGGATTCACAAAAACAATATAAGACATGGCCAAAAAAGTGGTGACCCCTGCCAGGACTTCTATTTTAACTGTAGATTGATTTTGTTTAATTTGAAATATTTTTTCTAACATAGGGGTCACCGTTACAAAGTTATTTTCTAATAGTTTCCATTAATTTTATTATTTCTGTCGTTTCTTGCAGTAAATTATCTCTATAAACGGCATAATCATTCGCTGCCGTTAATTGAGTTAAAAGTTCTTTGAATAATCGACAACAAACGATAGCACGGGAAATATCTTTATTAACAATATGTAATTCATAAATAAATTTTAAAAGACAAAGTACATTAAGATCATTAATAAATTGAGGACTTTGCGCTATTTTTGCCTGCAATAAATCAATTACTTTATCGTTTTCGTTAATAATAGAATGCAATGTCCCATCTTTTAATAATTCATGTTTTAAGGTTATCAATGCCTGCGCTACCTGATTTGCATCAAAAGATATATCATCCACTTTGACCCAAACGGATAATGCATTCATGAAAACACGAATTGATTCACGAGTATTGTTTAATAATAAGAGTGAATTTGCATGTTTATTCATGGCATTTGAAGTAAGAGGCGTATCATCGCCGCATGTTTCTTTAAAAATATCAACCGCTTCTTTAAAACACTTTTCAGCAACATCATAATGTTGTTCCTTTATATGTAAATCACCCATTGCTGTAAGGGCCTTGGCCATTAATGAATGAGGTTTATCATATTTAAGCTTTAATAAACGCATGCTTTCATCAAGCACAATTAATGAGTCATCGATATTATCTAATACGGCGGAGAGTCCCATTAAAAGTGTTGCATATCTTTGTTCTTCTAACGATTTTTGGCGAATAAGAAGAATAGCTTGTGCATAACAAGTGGCGGCTGTTTTATATTGACTAAGCCGCCCATAGGCAAGTGCCATGTTTTCATAAATCGTTTCATTAGGCCCTAAGGTATCGATTTGTGTCTTAAAAAATTCTAATGATTCTTGATAACGCCCTTGCTTAAAACGAAGAAATGCAAGCGCCTGAATTGCCATGACATAAAACATACTCCAACTGCCTTTTGCCGCGCACACAGGATAAACCTGATCGAGCAATGCATCGCATTCCGTAAGAAGATAGCGGGTAATTAACGTATGATAATAATCAAATGCTGCTTTCAAGGTATGGGTATCTGCCAATCCTTTTTCTTTAGCTAATGATAAAAAACGGGATTTATAAGTCTCATATTGTTTTTGTTGACATGCTACACAATCTTCGCCAATCCCTTTTTCTTCAAGATGTTCGCAAGATATTAAAGCATGAGGGTAGTTATTTATTTCAAGCTGTTCAATTAATCGTTCAGCTTGCTTTTCATGAGAGTCATTATTAGGGGGGGGGACTTCTATCCCCTCACAGAGTTTTAGCAATATTTCATTTAATCGAGTATTCATATGATAATTTTTACATAAGTTTAAAAATTGATGATTATATCAGCGAATCTC
>CAYVRW010000069.1:0-12977 GCA_964453575.1 uncultured Coxiellaceae bacterium
CTCAGCGACGTGCCCACCATTTTTAGCAGTGGTGGGCACGTCGCTGAGGGGCGCTCCTTTGCCCACCCTACAGCATATCCACAGGGCATAGATAATTTTGAATTATACAGGAAAAGTCATGAAGAATATTTTTCAAGCGTCCACAGGCCATACATCCGAAGTCAACCTAATGATAGGCATTCTTGTATTTGCAACCATGACACGCATAGCTATTCCTCCATTTATAGGTCTCCCACCTAATTTTTCAGCTATCGATGCTACCGCACTTTTTTGTGGTGCTTATTTTAATCGACGTTTGATGGCTTGCGGTATGCTTTTAGTTTCTGTTTGGATAGGGGATGTATTTTTAAATAAAATGTTGATGGGCCATTGGATGCTATTTTATCCTGGTTTTTATTGGCAGTATGGTTGTTATGTCTTAATAATATGCATGGGATCATTGCTTAAAAATCAACGCAAATCGATATATTTGCTTCCTATTTGTTTAGCGGCATCAATTTTATTTTTTGTCATATCCAATTTGGGTGTATGGTTGAGCGGGTTGCTTTACCCTATGACTTTAGATGGCTTGCTGGCTTGTTATATTGCGGCTATACCGTTTTTTAAAAATACTTTATTGAGTGATTTATTTTTTTCAATAGTATTGTTCGGAATTTTTGAATTATGTCGAAGTCCTGGGCACTTAAAAAGAACAAATAAACCCATTTATAACATTCATAAAAAGGTTTTCTGATGCCGTATTTTTCGTTTGCGCAGTAAAAAACGCGGATTTTGATTGGCTAATAGCTGGCAATGAGGGTTTATTTTGTATAGGATTGTTGACAACAGAAGTTAGCTCATTGACTTGATTTGACAATATTTCAATTTTTTCATTTAAGGTTTTGATGATATTTTTTAATTCTTCCATATCATGTAGGTTTTCAATCGCAATATTTTTGCTAAATAAAGTTTTCTCAAACTGCGATACTGTTGAATCCATGCCACCTGCCATACGTGCATCATATCCAATAGGAATAGTGACTATGGTGACTGCCCAGGCGACGGTGGCGGCACATATGGGCATGACAAAAATGATAGCGGAACCATGGGTTAGAAAAAGAATGATAGCCGCGGTAATGCTACTTGCGATAGCGGTGACCCAAAAAGTATATTTAGCACGTTGTATTCTTTCATGCAAAATACTTTGATCAGCAAGAGGAAAAAGACGATCAGCTTCTACTTCTAATTTCTTTTTTAATGTATTAATGATTTGAGGGTCAGGGTGATATTTTTCAATAAAATCATTAAGTGCCTTATCAATATGCTGATCGCGCTTTTTATGTAAGTAATTTTTAAGTATATCCTCAATCCAATGATCAATCATTTCATATAAATCCTGTTGGGAATACCAGCTTCAAATATACAAACCGTAACTTCAAATATCAATATCATATGAAATAATATTAATTTCCTTATTGACCAAATTAGCAATAAGCAGGGTATATTCAGGGACTTCTATCCAGTAAGTGGTATCTTCTGTGAGAGGTTCTGATGCAATAATGACACTGGATTTTTTACTTCCATTTTTCATTTTATATTTTTCTTCTTCTAATACGTATTTTTCACCATAGGTATACCATAGTGAATGATAACTATAATGCGCTAATTCCTCTAAGCCCATTTTGATAGCCTGCCAACCATAATCAAAAACAAATCGTGTGGCAGCAATGAATTTACCATTACTAATAAAAAGATTCATGGGCGAATTAACACGGATATTGTAGTCATAACGAATTTTTTTCAAAATGGTTAATGTTTCAATGATGGCAGTAACCAGATTATCAATCTCATTTCCACCTGAAAGATTTTCATATTGTGTTAAAAACACAGCATACAGCCATTCACTATCGGTTGTTCCATGGATGTAATTTTGATTTTTCGGGCTGATATAATCTAATAATTTATATTTCATCATATCAAATTGATAAAGTGCGCCATTGTGTGCTAAGGCGATATTTGAGTGGGGAAATATAAAAGGATGCACATTTTGTTTTGATACAATTTTTCTATCTAAATAAGAAACACCTCTTATATGACTTAAAATACAGTATGGAGAAATTTTTAAGGTTAAATTACGAAGATTTTCGTCATAAAAAGGTAATTGATCCGTTTTATAAATGAATGGTAAATCGGCATTAGAAGATTCATTGTCCCATGCAACCAAACCAAAACCAGCTAAATTTAATAAGTGTGACATATAAATGGGATGATAGCTTTGCTTTATAAATGAATTGTCGGGTTTATAAAGCAAATCCTCTACAAGTATAGGAGTTCCTAAATATGAAAGCATTCTGCACATAGTATCACCTATTGTATTCTTCGCTGTTTAACCGAATGATTAATTTGTTTGCAGCTCGTTCTGAGGCAATAAATGATTTACAAATAGCATTATATAATTTATACCACAGTGATTTATGGCTCATATTGATTTCATTTAATTTTTCTATTGAAATTTTTAATAAAAGGGCGCGTTCACAAGCGATATGATTAATCATAGCAGTTGTATTTGTTACATTGCTCATGCTCGAAAAGACTGAAATAGGGCTTAGTACAGCAAGTTTTGCTTTTTTATTTTTATGAGAAATGCTGAGTTGTACTGCGCCTCGGATGATAAAGTAGTATTCTGAATGTGTTCCTTTAGCTTTAATGATATTAAAATTCTTGGAAACTTTAGTAAGTTCTGAATGATTAATTAATAGGGATATTTCATCATGGGTATAGATTTTAAAGAAGTCAGATCGCAATAAATCATGTTCATGAATACGAGAATCTTGCAATGTAGTCAGTTCTAATATAGGTTCAATGACATCGCTTTTTGAAATGAGTTCTTTGGAGATGTTCATTTTATCGATAATTTGATTGATGTTGTTATATAAATTTATTAGGCGTCCACACACTTCTTCCATAATGGCTTTGGTAATTTTGTATCGTATTTCAGGATAAAATAAAATAAGCATATCAAAATAGTCAGTGGTTAATGATAAACAATGAACTTCTTCATTGGCTATCACTGTCGCCGTGCAAGATGTTTTTTGTATTAAACTTACTTCACCAAAAAAATCGCCTACATCTAATGTTGCAAGATTAAGGATATTTTTTCCTAACGTTTTTGCAACAACAGCGGCATTGCCTTTCAATATAATATACATACCAACATTCATTTTTCCTTGTTCAAACAAAAGTTCATTTCTATTAAATTTGACTATCTTGCAATAACCTTTAATAACATCAAGTTCATTTAAATTGAGATATTTAAATGCCTTAGTAGTTAATAATGTGTTTTCATAATCAGATATAGTCACTATTTTCTCCTGGAGTTGTTTTTCCAAATATTACATTGTTCATGCACAACTTTAGGAAATGAACCGTATTTTTTATAAAGTTTTTTTAATATTTTTGCATCATTACTTTTGTTAAAAATATCTTCTGTTAATTGAGCGAGATACGAAGCATTATTTAACTTTCTGGCATATTTTTTTGTTTTCTCAATGGTTTTTTGAATATCGTCGGTTATGGCATAATATTTCATGTGAGCAGGATCAATAATATAACTTTCGAGTCCATAACGGCTTGCAAGAAATCGGTTATAACTATAGAAATAATATAAATCTTGTGAAATAGAGACAGGTTTTTCGTGTAGCAAATAGTATGAAACTGTTTGAATATACGCAGAAATAATCGCAACTTTTTCTATGGTTAAAGGTGTGTCACACACTCGTATTTCAACCGTACCAAATTCGGGTTTTGGTCTGATATCCCAATAAAAATCTTTCATTGTCGATATGATGCCAAGCCTTTTCATTTTATAATAGTAACTGGAAAAATCTTTCCATGTTAATAAATAGGGTATGATCCCACAGGTGGGAAATGCATTAAAATCCGTGCTTCTTGTTGTATCGAAACCCGTGTCAGTACTTTCATAAAAAGGAGATGAAGCACTGATAGCAATGAAATGAGGAACATATCGTGCTAAAGCATGCGTCAAGTACAAGGCATCTTCTGCATTAAGACATCCAATATGGACATGTAATCCAAATACCGTAGAACGTTTAGATAAATAACGATATTGATGGGATTTAGTTTTAAATCGCTTTGTGGGAAATATTTTACTTACACTCCATTTTCGAAATGGATGAGTACCTCCGCCACAAATACAAATATCTAATGCTTTTCCTTCTTTTAATAAGAAATTGCGAATGCTTTTAATTTCTTTATATAAATCTTTGACTGATTCATGAATAGAGGAGTTAATTTCTATCATGCTTTGCGTAATTTCAGGTTGAATGATTTTTTTATACTTACTGGTGCTAATGCTTCTAATAAGATCTTTCGCACATGAAATAAGATCATAGGTTTTAGGATTAATAAGTTGATATTCGAGCTCTACACCCAAGCTGATTTCTTTGGATTTTTTGAAAGGTAAATTTCTCATATCCATTCCTTGTGGTGTAAAATTTTCTTTTTATATCACTCACCAATTTGGATTATGTCGGCCTGCCTCTCTCGCTCTAATACTTGCTTGCGCTTTCGATTTAGTATTTGAATGAGCGATAACTTTCCATTTACCTCTTTCATTTTTTAAAATGGGCCAGCCTTTGGTTTTCGTTCTTTTACCAACTTTATAAGGCATGTTTCTCTCCTTATTTTGCGGTAGCTATTCTTATATTATACAGGCTATCAACTTGGAGAGGGGCAAAAACACGGTTTAGATGTATTAATATAATCATTTTGATACTTTATGGACAAATTCAGCCCGGTTAGCGATCCATGCTAACCCGATTATGAAAGGTTGTTCCTGGCTGTTGTTTAGGTAATAACTGTTTTGCCGCATTAGCATAACTTGTACCTAATAGTTTATAAAACGGGATACAATCTTGAATTTTATTCTCAAGGGTAGGATCTATTTTTAAAATGCCTTCCATTAATTTATAATGAAGAATAGCTCTTGCATAAAAACCGTTACGTAAATAAGCTTGTCTATCTACGAAATCACAAATTAATTTGTTTGCAAAAGCAAATCTTGAAATGCTTACATCTTCTTCTAGATATTTTTTAAATTTTCGAATAGCTTCTAGATTTTCAAAGGTTACTAAATTTTTTTGGATAGTATCAAAATCAAGAGCAGTGTGTTTTGCATCTTTACTTTGCGTCTTTTCAAACTCAGCAAAAATAGCGGATAAAAAATAAAATATATAAGCATTTAGCATAATTTCTGTGATTTTTTTCTTTTGCTCCGCTGTTTTGGAATCATAATCTTGTTTATAATCTAATACTTCAAGCAATTCATCTTTTAAAAGCCCAGTATCAGGATTAATCATATCTGGCAATGCATGGTCCATTAGAACAGTATTCATGAACTGCTTCGCAGAATCCAACGCATCTTTGTCGTCACTCGATGTTTTGTTAAATACATTGCGGTATGAGCTCACAAGCATTTCCATTCGTTCATCATCAGCAGGAATATGGAAATCCACATTTTGAAAAATACGTAAAAATTCACCAGAGTTATTTTCAGGATCGTTTAATAGTTGTTTAGAAAAATTCTCGTCCGTATTATTTAAATGATCGATGAATGTTGGGTTAGATTGGCTTTTCATAATATCCTCGTATACTCGTATAGTTTATTAAATCAACATGATTTCTTTTATTGTTTACTTAATACCCGTTTTATTATAAATCATTGTTTCATAGTTTAATAGCGGAGCGATAACGAACAGAAAATGAACATTTAACGGATTAAATTTATGTTATTAAACATGCTTTTATTTAGGCTGCATGTTATCTTTGGCTATCCTTTTCAACTATTCAATGTGTGCTTTTATGCTAAAAGATGATATTCATTCGGTTATAAAGTATTCAAAAGAGTTACATGTCTATTGTGAAGCGTGGAAGAACGCTCTTATGGGAGCGCAATACTGTTTGCCCATTAACGCACTTAATCGGTATCTCTTACCTGATCCTGATATCTCAGTATTGGATTGGGGATGTGGTGATGGTCATTTTAGCTATTTATTAGGGATCAATAATTACTGGGTGAATGCCTATTCACTTTATGCATTAGGCCCTATGCAATCGGTGCTTGAAAAGAAGTTTAAACATAAATATGTTTTTGATCAATCCCAATCTGCTCATCCTGTAGAACTTCCATATAATGATGAAAAATTTAATGCCGTTTTTTCCGTCGGTGTGCTTGAACATGTGCGCGATTTTGGTGGTGATGAAATAGCATCATTACAAGAAATTAATCGTATTTTAAAACCTGACGGTTACTGTTTTATTTTTCATTTACCTAATAAATATTCATGGATTGAATTTTTTCATCGTGTTTTAAAACGATTTAACATTGCTAATAAACATGTTCATGATATTCTTTACACGACTGATGATATTCATGCTTTAGCAAAGAAGACAAACTTTTCAGTGATTGAAATATTTCGTTATAATTTATTCCCTAGAAACATTTTTAAATTATTCCCAAATAAGTTGGGCAATAATAAATTAGTGGTTTCTTTAATTTCTATTATTGAACGTGTTTGTTCATGTGTATTTAATTATTTTTCACAAAATTATTGCGTTGTGTTGCAAAAACAAAAGGAGTAATTATTAGCTTTTTTCACTGGGAGGTTTAGGCTTTGTACTAAAAGGCGTGGGTAAACTTCGCTGGCTGGTTTCACTCTTCTCCTTAGTATCGCCGGGCGATGTAGCAGAATGATCTTTTTCAAGTGCTGCGGGAGTATTGGGAAAAATCAGGATGTTATCAGGCATAGGAATAGCAGTATTTGGGGTAGTTCTATATCTGCCATCTTCGGATCCTTGAGTCACAATTTTAACTTGTTGCTCAGAAGTTAATTTTTCAAATTCTTTACCTTGCGGCGGATCGCTTAAATTAATGAGTAATTTAAAAAACAAGGATAACTCATCTTTAGGTTGTTGTTGCGAATCGATTTTTTTGTCAAGCTTAAGGAATATATCTTTCATGAATTCTTTTAGTTCTTGTACTAACTTAAGATTTTTTTTATCAAGTTCTAGTTCCTTAAGTAATTTCATATATTCCATTTTTAGTTTGGATATATTATTTTGTGTTTCTATGGTTGGGTCAACCTTAAGTTTGTTTTGTGGGCAGTGCTTTAAAACAAGCAGCTTAATCATGATTTCATGTGCTTTGGGATTTTTAATGAGATCTATCCCTTTTTTATGAATCTCATCCATATCTTTTTTTATATCTTGTTTAAGTTTTTTCTGTTCTTCCGGACCCAGATTTTTAGTGTATAGCTTAATTGTTTTTTCAAATTCCTTTTCAAAGATATTATTAATGATAGTGTCTTTTATATAGAGTTTTACATCATTTGGATGGATAGGATGATTGTTCTGTCTAGGATCCATGGCTTGCTTTACATGTTCAGTTACTAATTTTTTTATATGATCAAATTCTTCTTTAGCTTCTTTTGTCAGCGTTTGATGGTGAGGAAAGTATTCTTTTAGAATCCCTTCAACTTGTTTTTCAATACTCGTATTTTCTGGGCTTGGTGGTCTGTATTGCATGGAAACCTTCCGAATATATAAGTTTTAATTTAGCATAGCATTTTACATACGATTTATCATACGTTTTTTAACTTTCTCTGGAATATAAGGATAAAACAATGCTACTAATTTCTTTTCTGTTCTTGGCCAACGGGTTGCGGCAAATATAATAAGTATTCCTAAGAATATCAAAACAATGGGGAACCCTAGACTGTTAGCGAAGATATTAAATGCAAGATAAGATAAATAGCCTAAAACACCTAAGGCGCCAAACACCGCAAAGACACGACGATCTAAGAATACGCTTACCATAATCATGAATATATTAATCAAACAATAAATAAATTTACTGATTTCGCTGTCCGTATGTTGTAACGATAATCCGCCCCAAAATGTCATAACACCGAAAATATAAAGCCAAAAAGCATAATCACATTGCTCATCGCTATGTCTAAAATCCATGTAAATGGCAAAGGCTAATACCACTAAACCGAAATACATAGAAAATGCAGCGCGCCATGAATAGTTGTCTAAGTAAAACAATAATTGACATAAATCCATGCTTAAATACCAGAGCGTTACGGCGATGGGAAACAATAAAAAGGGGAATCGATAAAAATAAAGCATAATGACGCCAATAAGTAAGGTAGCAAGTTCCATGGGGACCCAATACCAACTTATCCATATGTTATAGTCAGTATAATGGATGGAAGTTTCAGGCGGCAGCAATCCTAACCAAAGCTGAATGTTGTAGACGGCAAGCGGCACTACAGCAAGGGTAAAAGTCGCAAGTATGCCTGCAGGAATTTTTAATTTTTTATCGAGAAAATAATGGGTAAAAGCAAATCCTAAATAAATTAAAAGAGCAGATAAAATAAATAATGGCCAACCTTTTAAAGTGTCCCATGCTTGTGTCACAAAAAGGGTTACGGCTGAAATGGCAAGAAAGCCGCCAAAATAATACATCACATGGGCGAATTTGAACCCTGGCACATGTTCTTGTTCTTTAGCCCAAAATGACCATAATTCATCAGCTTGTTTGTTAGAAATAATGCCTGCTTTGACGGCTTTATCTAACCCTTCTTTTGGAATAGCCATAAATGCTCTCCATGGTCTTAATAGTACTAATATAGCACATAATGGATATTTTAGGCGGTGACCCTGCACAAAAGATGAGCAGGATTAGGGGTATGGAGTTATTTTTTTTCGTTGGGTGCCGTAGGTTTTGTATTAGTTTTGTTTTGTTGTTCCGGCACTAATTCAACCGGCATAAGACTAGGAAAATGCGTCGATATTTCATTAAATTGAGTAAACATATCTTGCATCATACGTTGCATATTTTGTTGAAAAACTTGTTGTTTTTCTTGCATTTTTTTAATGTATTCTTTTTGGGTAGCCGTAAGTGGCTTGGGTTCGCCAAACTGCACAATAAAACGTTGCGGACCATTGCCTTGGGTGATTACCCGTTGTGAAATCGTATAACCCTTTTTACCATCAATCGTTAAATCAGATATTTTGGCCCAACCTACTGATCCATCTTGTGGATTAGCTACTTTCGTCCATTGCCCATCTTTAGGTGTGAAAATAGGGATGAAACCTTTTTCACTGTCTATGGTACCTATCATCTTTGCGGTTGCATTGGGTTGGTCATAAAGGTTAATGGTTTTGGCAAAAACCGTAGCTGAACTTAAGGCGGTTAAAAAAATGATTAAACTTGAAAATAATAGTGATCGCATAATAATTTCCTCTTTAATGGAACAACTCTAATATTATATGATATGTTTGATTTTATCCTTTTCAACCCCGAGATTGATACTCATCCCGCAAAACCCTGCGCATAATTTTATTCGACGCTGTTTTGGGCAATTCAACTTTAAAAACAACATCATGAATTTTAAATAGAGGATTTAAATGTTGATTGATCCTAGCTTGCATCGTTTTTTTAGTGTCATTTTTATCAAGTTCTGCTTTAGTTGCAGCATAAATGACTAAATGACTAGGGCCGTGATTACCCGGATTGACTGCAATAGCCGCCGTTTCAATAATGCCAGCTATGCCAATAATGGCGCGTTCAATCTCTGCAGAACTTATTTTAATACCGCCCAAATTCATGGTGTCATCAGACCGGCCTACGATGCAATAATTGCCACTGCTTAAACGTTGAATTTGATCACCATGCCGTCGTAAGGTTTTTCCATCCGGGGTTTTCGGCATATTGGCATAATAAATGGCATGATGATCGGTATTAAGTAATGTCGTGGATAATCCTATAGCAGGTGGAATGAGGGCAAGTTCGCCATTATCAGTCAATTGCCCTTTTTCATCTAAAATAACAAAGTCCATGCCCATCGTAGGAGTAGTAAAGACGGAAGGATAATTTTTTTCTATCATCGTACTGGAAAGATAGGCACCACCAATTTCAGTCCCGCCGCAATACTCAATCACGGGTTTATAACCTGCAAGGGACATGAGATATAACATGTCTTCAGGATTGGAGCATTCTGCAGTGGATGCGAATCGTTTGATGGCTGACCAATCCAATCCTTGCATGCATTCACTTTGCCGCCAATTTGCCACCAAAGTAGGCACTACACCTAACATAGTGACTTTGGCATCTTGGATAAATTTTCCATAACTTTTATCGCGAGGCAGATCATAGTAAAGAGCTAAGGCAGCTTGATTTAAAAAGGTAGAAAAAATCAACCAAGGGCCCATCATCCAACCTAAATTAGTAGGCCATGTTAAAATATCATCGGGTTGAACATTTTGATGAAAAAAGGCATCACTTGCTGCTTTAATCGCGGTGGCAGCATTCCAAGGTATGGCTTTAGGTTGTGCTGTGGTTCCTGATGAAAATAAAATATTAATAGGATCCATAGGATCGCCGCTGTATGCAGGAAATTTATCATTTGCTAATAAAAATGTTTGCCAATCGCAGTCTTTTTCTCGCAATGCACAAGTCATGATGTCTTTAGCAGGCAGCACAATCGTTTTAGGTGCGTTAGCAGCTATGATTTTTTCATAAAGCGGCAATGCTTTTTGATCGCGTAAAATCATATCTTGCGTAAAAACACCTTTGGTATTCGTTATAGTTAAGCGTGTTGCAATTTCTTCGACAGAAAAACTATCCGCAATGGAAACAACTATTCCTCCCATTTTTATAATGCCAAGATAAATAGCCACCGCTTCAACGGTCATTGGCATGATGATGGCGATAGCATCACCTGGCATAAAACCTTGCGCTATTAGGCTATTGGCAATTCGATTCGTTAAAGATAACAGTTCTGCATAACTTACTTTTTGCAGACCATGATGAGTTTGCAAAATAATAGCGGTTTTTTCTGGATTGGCCGTAAAACAACTGTTTACAATATTAAGTTTTGCCCCCGCAAACCACTGAGGTGATTCTACGCCTTTACTAAGATCGCAGATTATTTCAGGTGGTTTATCAAATGAGATATGCAATAGATCTAACATTTTTCGCAAGAATGGGTCGGGATTTTTAACAGTCCAGGCATGAAAGTCTTTAACATTCTGCAGACCTAGTGTTCCCATAAATTGACCGATATTTGTTACATTTACAGGATCGGGGAGATAAGCAGGAGCACTGTCTAATTCTTCCGGCCAATGCGGATAAATCGTTTTAAAAAGAAAGCGATGCAGAGCAAAAGGATGTGTGGGCTTTAAGATATGTTGTGAAATATGTTGCCAGGCAAGTTCAGGGGCTGGGTTTGCCAATGCAGCGTTAATGGCATTGACCAAGTCTTTTGCTGTGTCAGGAGAAATACCCTGTTGGATAAGTTGTTCAGTCGTAATCATGTCATGCTTCTTATAGTGCAAATTCATGCGGCCATGGTACAATAAAACCCATTAAATAAGAAAGTATGAGTGAGTAGGTATGCAAAAAAAAGCGGTTATTTTATTTTCCGGCGGCCTCGATTCGACAACCTGTTTGGCTATTGCAAAAGACCAAGGTTTTATCCCTTATACATTAAGCTTTTCTTATGATCAAAAACATAAATTTGAACTTGATGCCGCAGAACGTATTGCTAAACAATCAGGCTCCATAGAACATAAAGTGATATCCCTGTCACTTGGTCTGCTAGGCGGTTCAGCGCTGACCGATGCAGACATAAAGGTTCCTGATTATCAAGGTAACAGTGAGATACCGGTTACCTATGTGCCCGCAAGAAATACCATCTTTTTGTCTATCGCACTTGCTTGGGCTGAGGTCTTAGGCGCTTTTGATATTTTTCTTGGAATTAATGCAGTGGATTATTCAGGCTACCCGGATTGTCGACCCGACTATTTAAAAGCTTTTGAAGCATTATCAAATTTGGCAACCAAAGCAGGAGTCGAAGGCGGACATTATAAAATTCATGCACCGTTGCTGCATTGGGATAAAAGCCAAATTATTTTGGAAGGCATGCGTCTTGGCGTTGATTATAGTCAAACTACCTCATGCTATCGATTGGATGCTGAAGGACGGGCTTGCGGACGTTGTGATAGTTGCTTTCATAGAAAAATGGGGTTTGAAAAAGCGAGGGTTGCGGATCCTACGAGGTATCAATTTTAGAATACAATTTTATAAAAAAATAAAAGAGGAGTAAAAATGACAAATTTTTTTGAAGAAGCCTTAGCAGCAGCGGAAAAAAGTCCTGAAGCTTTTGCGGCAGTGTTTGAAAATAAAGAAGCCAATGCAAATATTAAACAAAATGGTGAACCTCTTATACATGCTATTATTCAAAAAATTCCAGATGCAAAGTTGCCTGCCCTTTTAAACATCCTTATTGAACACGGTGCTGATATCAATATCAATATTCAAGACGATCGTTTTTATCCTCCGTTGTTTATGGCGGCACAATGCAGACGCTCATCAGCCTTACAATATTTACTTTCTCAAGGCGCAAATTTATTTTTAAATCGTCATCCTGGTGGATATCTACCTCATTATCAAACAGCACTTGGACTAGCATATGAAAATTATATACATTATAAAAAAGATTTAAGAGAGGACAGTACATTAACACAAAATGCTAAAAAATGTTTAGATGTGCTTGTAGCAGCTGTATCCGATTATTTATATCGTGAAGGCCGCACAAAAAACAATGAGGAACTATTTATCACTAATGCTATTAATGATTTATCAGGTAATTTTTTCAGTCGTGGTACTGAATCTTTTATCGATTGGGGTAGCGGTAGCGATGCGGTGAAAAGATTCTTGGAAAAAACTGTTAAGCCTTCTGTATTGGCACGTATTGGAGCAGAAAAAAGAGCACATGCTTTTCTTATGGGTTCTGCCTTAACTGAAACACAGCGTGAGATGAAGACCATACCTGCTATTCATGGATTTTTTCAGCATGATGGCAGACATGATCTTACGCGTGAGATATTTTCGTATGTGCATCCGACAAAAA
>CAYVRW010000070.1:0-12868 GCA_964453575.1 uncultured Coxiellaceae bacterium
ATCCGAAATGGATAGGATTATTGTATTTAATAAAGGCGAGATTATTGAGGAAGGCAGCCATGCCGAGCTCATAAGTCGCAATGGGCATTTTGCCATGTTGTGGAATATGCAAACCGATGGATTTTTACCTAAATCTATTGACAATAAGGCCAATAAAGATTAGTTTTTGCGAAATATACCTAAAAATGATTCGTGTTATATATATCTTCAGGGCGGGGTGTAAGTCCCCACCGGCGGTAATTTTACTAACGTAAAAAAGCCCGCGAGCGCTCGTAAGAGGTCAGCAGATTTGGTGAAACTCCAAAGCCGACGGTTATAGTCCGGATGAAAGAAGTGATAATTCATGTGTTTTGCGCATGAGTTTCGTCTCGTTGCATTCTTTTATTCCCTGAATTGTATTAATTGAGCGATTTAGAGGAATATCATGTTTAACGGTATCGTAGAAGCAGTAGCTGCTATTAAAAACATCCATCAAGCGCATGGTTCTATTGATTTTTCTATTGCAAAACCTAATGCTTTTGACGATTTATTTGTAGGCGCAAGCGTGTCTGTCAATGGGGTTTGTTTGACCGTGACGCGTTTTTCCGAGCATGAGTTTGACGTGACTGCGGTGCCTGAAACCCTGCGTGTTACCAATTTATCAAGCTTAAAAAAAGATGATGAGGTTAATGTAGAACGGGCCATGAAAATGGACAGTCGTATCGGCGGTCATTATGTACAAGGACATGTGGACGCTATAGGTGAAATTTTAGAGATACAACAAGAAGGCGGTGCTTTATTAGTTAAAATAGGCGTTGAATCAGCTATTACCAAATACCTTGTTAAAAAAGGTTATGTTGGCCTTGATGGTATGAGTATTACCGTCATTGATGTGACTTCCGATTGGTTTACGGTGACTTTGATACCGCAAACTCAGATGACGACGATTAGCGGTCGTTATCAAAAAGGAGCAAAGATTAATATCGAAGTGGATATTTTAGGTAAATATATAGCAAAAATTTTAGGAGCACACCTACCATGCAATCCTATCTAAAACGAGTTGAGTTAGCGATTAATGCTATTAAACAAGGTAAAATAGTCATTGTTACTGATCACCCTGATCGTGAAAACGAAGGTGATTTTATTATGGCTGCTGAAAAAATCACGCCGGAAACCATGAATTTTATTATTCGCCATAGCAGCGGCATTGTCTGTTTATCATTGCAAGAAACTCAATTAAAACAGCTCAATTTACCTTTTATGGTACCCCCGCATGCAAACACGAGTTTGCGCGGTACGCCATTTACGGTTTCCATTGATGCAAAAGAGGGTATTACCACAGGAGTTTCAGCAGTCGATAGGGTAAACACGATTCTTGCCGCCATTGACGATCATGCCAAACCCGATGATCTTGATCGACCAGGCCATATTTTTCCTCTATGCGCAAAAGCCGGCGGCGTATTAGAACGTCCAGGACATACCGAAGGCGCAGTGGATTTAGTTACATTAGCAGGATTAAAACCCGCAGCCGTGTTGTGTGAACTCATGAATCCTGATGGCACCATGACTAAAGGCAAACAGCTAGAAGATTTTGCTAATGAACATGGTCTTTTGATGATATCAATTGATGATATTATTGATTACCGACGTTTTCATGAAAACCTCATTGAAGAACAAACCTCTGCTGTGCTGCCGCTGGAATCCTATGGTCAATTTAATGTGACGGTTATTAAAGAAAAAATAACCGGTGAAGAACATGCCATCATAGAGAATATTAAACATACGATTTTTGATAAACCTATCTTGGTGCGTGTTCATTCCTCTTGTCTTACCGGCGATATTTTTGGTTCGCTGCGTTGTGATTGCCATCAGCAGCTGCATTATGCTTTGCAACGCATGAGTGAAGAAGGTGGAATACTTATTTATCTTAATCAAGAAGGACGCGGGATTGGATTATTAAATAAAATTAGAGCTTATGCGCTACAAGAAGAAGGTCTAGATACTGTAGAAGCTAATCAAAAGCTAGGTCTTCCGGCTGATTCCAGAAACTATTATTTAGTTGCCAATATACTTAAAAATCGCGGCATTAAACATATTCGATTATTAACTAATAACCCCAATAAAATTGCTGGGTTGCAGAAATACGGTATTCCAACGGTAGAAGTTGAAAATGTTCCTGCGCATTTCAATCCATACAATGAAAAATATTTAATGACCAAAAAAGCTAAACTTCATCATGATATTCATCAAGAGGATATATAAAACGATCAAAATAATTATAAATGATTATAAATTGTAAAAACGATTGATTAAGTTATACCTATATTTCACAGTATTAATAATTTATATTATTCATTTTATATATATAGAAGGGGACATTCTGTGAAATTCATCAAGCAATGTATCACAGCGTTAGGAATTTATGTGTGTTTAAGTGGTTTAGCAAGTGCTGCAACCAGTGCTGATTATACGGTGACGTATAAGAATCAACAAGGTTCGACGTTGACTCTGACTTGGCACCCTGAAAAAAATAATACCGGGACATTGAATGGATTATTAAGTTCTAAAGCCGCTGGCTGCAGTCAAGGTGTTCCTGCTGCAGTTTCGGGGGTATTTACCGGCAATGCGATTGCAGTAACAGTGAATTATCCAAAGTGCGATAAAGTGCTTGCTATGACTGGCAATGTAAAAAATAACAATGCTGAGTTACAAATATTGTGGTTAATGACTGCGCAGGCAAAAGATTATATGCGGGATAATGTGGGGAATCAGATAGGAATAGATACTTATACTAAGATTGCGTCTTGATAAACGCTAACCCCCTTCGAAGAAGGGGGTCGACGAGTGCAGCGAGGCGGGGGGATTTTTTATTTTTTCTCCACCGCCAACACAAAATCAACTCTCACATCATCTTTCACTTCATCCGTTTTTGCCCATTCCCCCGTTCCTACCCCAAACGCCGTTCTTTTTAACTGAGTTGAACCACTGGCATGGGCTTTTGTTTGTGCATATTCATCAAGTTTGAAGTTTAATAGAATAGGAACCGTTTTATCACGAATAGTCAGCGTACCATTGGCTTGATAGGTATTATCGCCGGTTTTGGTAAATTGCGCGGCTTTAAAAATGGCTTTAGGAAAGAGTTTGGTATTAAACCATTCGGGGGTTTTTAGGGTGGTTTCGATATCTTTATAAGAAGTCGATACCGACGTCATATCAACGGTAATTTGTACATGGCTAGCGTTAAGTGCAGCAGGATCAAAATCAATATCACCGCTGAAACTTTTAAATTGACCCGCTACAGGAGAGTTATTTTGCGTAGCGGTAAAGATAATAGAACTATCTTTTGGGATGATTTCCCAAGCAGTGGCATGGGCTATCATTGGAAATATTGAAACTAAGCATAAAATTAATAGTTTTTTCATTTAAGCATTCTCTTTAATATATCATCTTTGTTAATAAAATGATGTTTAAGGGCACCCAACACATGCAAAGTAAATGCCGCAATGAGTGCATAAGCTAGCCATTTATGGATACTTTCAAACAACTCTAAGGTTTCATTATTGGGCGCTATGAGTGTTGGAATGATAAATAATCCAAAAAATGAAACTGGCAAACCTGCAGCGGATGTGATGACCCAACCCGTGATAGGTAATGCAAACATAAACACGTAAAAAAGCCAATGGACTATTCGTGAAGCGTATCGTTCAAAGGTAGTTAATGAAGCATAGGAAGGCAATATGTTCTTTAAACGCCACACTATGCGCAACATAACCAGCATAAGCACAAGAAAACCATATTCTTTATGCCATCCATAAAGTTTTAGCTTAAGCATGTTGTTGGGCAAGGAGGTCATATATAAACCTAACGCCACAAGCCCAATGAGTAATAAAGCCATCACCCAATGCAGGGTAATGGCTACGACCCCAAAATGCTCATTCGTGTTTTTGATGCGCATCTTTATTATCCTAAAATGGCTTCACCATCAATATCGATTTTGACTTCATCACCCAAACCTGGCAAGTATTTAGTAATACCAAAGTCGGAACGTTTAATGGTAGTTGTTGCATTAAAACCAGCGGTTTTTTTATGAGAATAGTCATTGATGCCAAGTTTATTAAGTTTAACATTTAATGTGACAGGCTTTGAGACACCATGCAGTGTTAAGACACCATGGACTTTTGCCTGGTCTTTACCTAAAACATCGACTTTGTTACTGACGAAAGTTGCATTGGGATATTTTTCAACATCAAAGAAGTCATTGTTTTTAAGATGTTCATCTAATTTAGCTATGCCAGTGACTGGATTAACGAGATCAATCCTTGCATCGACTTTGCTGTTTTTAGGTTTTGCTTCATCCAATGTAAGGCGGCCTTCAAAATTCCATTTACCTGAAGGATTAGAAAATCCGAAGTGACTAATATGCCATGTTACAAAGCTATGAGATGGATCAAAGTTGTAAGTTTCTGGCGCAGCAAATGCTATTTTAGAAAAAAAAAGTGATAATACAATCGCGAAAAAATGGTATAAAATGTGAGGCTTCATGATCTAGCTTCCTTAGCAAAGATGAGAGATTAATATTATTTTATAGGAGATTTTTATGTCAAGGATACAATATTATTTGTTAATGATATTTTGTGTGCTTATTAGCGGTTCAGTTTTCGCAAATACCGTCATTAACTTACAATCAACCGATCCTCAAGCGGCTGTAAAAGATATAGGTACTGTTACCATTACTGAGACACCTTATGGTTTACTTTTTTTACCACAACTTAGAGGACTTGTTCCCGGCGTGCATGGATTTCATGTTCATCAGAACCCATCTTGCGATGATCATGGTATGGCTGCAGGCGGTCATTTTGATCCACAAAAAACGAATAAACATTTAGGTCCTTATGATAACAAAGGTCATTTAGGTGATCTGCCAGTTTTATATGTTGCTGCAGATGGAACTGCATCCGTGCCTGTGCTTGCACCTCGATTAAAATCTTTGGCTAGCATTAAAAATCATGCGTTGATGGTGCATGAGGGCGGCGATACTTATTCTGATGTTCCAACGCTGGGTGGCGGCGGCGCTAGAATGGAATGTGGAATCATTAAGTGAACAAGTTTAAGAAGCAACGGCAGCAATAGCCTTAAGCCGCTTTTGAACATCTTATTCTACAAGTTACCCACAGAATCTGTGGGTAACTTGAACGGGTGTCTCATCCACGCCGGAAATGGGTATACTGATCAAATTTGATCAAAAAATGTACTAAAATGCCCCAATTATGTGTAATTATGTACGGTTAAGTCGCATACAAATACAGACTAATGGATAAATTTCTGTTACATTATGTCTGCCGTTACAACTGATGCAGCCAATATTCTGAATATAGCTCAACAGTGTAAGGTAAATTTTTAATTTTTAATGAAGGTTTATAAGATATGGCAACACGTGAAAAAGGAACCGTTAAGTGGTTCAACGCAAGCAAAGGCTTTGGTTTTATTCAGCGCGATAAAGGTGAAGATGTATTTGTTCACTTTAAATCGATCATTGGTGATGGATACCGTACCTTAGCGGAAGGTCAACGCGTAGAGTTTACCGTTACGCAAGGTCAGAAAGGTCTTCAAGCTGAAAGTGTTACTGTTATTGACGAATAGTAACTTGTCTAATATGCATGTGTTCTCCGGAACACATGCATTTTACAAAAATCCTCCCTCTTTTTTCTCATAAAACGAAAGTCTCTATTGATCATGCCACCTATTGAGGTGTGTATGATAAAAAAACTTTTTCATAAAGCTATTCAGATAGTTAACATTTAGTATAAATTTTTGTATACTATGTTTGTTACTTATTAACTTAAAGGGAATTTAATATGGCACGAAAGAGAAAAACCGCTTCTAAAGCTAAGAAAAAAGTAGCAAAGAAAGTTGCTAAGAAAAAAACCGCTAAGAGAAAGACCGCAAAACGTAAGCGTGCAGCGAAGTAGTATATAGGGAATTTACTGTACGTAGATGATCTGGCAGGACTTAGCCTACAAACCAGATCAAGAAAGGCGACTCCAAAAGAGTCGCCTTTTGATTTATAGGAGACATAGGGTTGACCATTCCCCCTTACACACTGCGTTATAGTAAAAAAGCAAAATATTTACAGTTACGTTTATCCCATGTTGGCCTTGAAGTTGTTATACCCGCAAAACGTGCCTTTCCTAGCTCCATGATTGAAGCCTTTATTCAAAAAAAGCAGGCTTGGATCATAAAAAATTGGCATAAACAAACGAAACCACCGGATACTAAAGTCTTATTACCTACTTATATTCAATTAGATGCCATCCATCAACACTGGGAAGTAAAATATCTGCCAACGCAAGATAAAAAGCTTACCCTGATTGCCAATTTAAGTCAGCAGATTACACTGATGGGTAACATTAGCGATCTTCCAGCATGCTCCCAATTGCTGCAGAAATGGTTAAAAAATGCAGCACAGACCTTTCTCATCGAAGAACTTCATAAGGTTTCTAAGGATACAGGGCTTTTATTTAAGAATGCTTCTGTGCGTAATAATGTAACCCGCTGGGGCAGCTGTTCTAGCCGGCAAGATATAAGTTTATGTTGTAACTTATTGTTTTTAACTTATCCTTTGATGCGGCATGTTTTATTGCATGAGCTATGTCATACCAAAGTGATGAATCATGGCCCTAAGTTTTGGCAATTATTAGAAAAATTTGATCCTGAAGCCAAAATGAATGCTAAACGATTACGGATAGCGGCCAGAGAACTGCCCAATTGGGTCAAGTAAAAACTAAAATATATAAGCTATTCCCGCTAAAGAAGGTCCGCTATTCATTTTTAGCGACTTGTTGTCAGGATGACAACACTAAGCACAGGGATGTGCTGTTTGGAGCGTAAAAATGAATAGCGGACCTTCTTTAGCGGGAATCTCTGAGAATATGTTATAATGCGGCACAAATAAAGGGGTGGGCATAACGTGAGTGACAATTTAATTACATTAGATAATGTGTCCCTGGCTTATGGTTTGGATGTCTTATTAGATAAGGTTAAATTCCAACTGGCAACGGGTGAACGCGTTTGTTTGATTGGGCGTAATGGTGCGGGTAAATCATCCTTGCTTAAGATCATACAAGGAGTGCAGGCACCGGACAGCGGTTCAGTATGGCGCAAACCACAGCTTAAAATATCCCGATTGACTCAAGCATTACCCGAAGACCGTCATATTACCGTTTATGAATTTGTTGCTTTGGGCATGGCTGAGATTGGACAATTGCTCTCATCTTATCATGCGCTTCTGCATAAGATTGAGCATACCCATAAGCCTTCTGATTTACTTGAACTTGAACGTATACAACAAGGCATTGATGCCAAAGATGGTTGGCAGTTTGATCAGACCATGAAAACGGTTTTACACCGTCTAGAGTTGAATCCGGACCAGTTATTATCAGAACTCTCCGGGGGTTGGCAGCGACGTGCTGCCTTGGCACAGGCTTTGGTTTCCTCTCCAGAATTATTATTGTTGGATGAACCCACTAACCATTTAGATATTGAGGCTATTCAATGGTTAGAAGATCAATTAATGAGTCTGGACATAGGCTTAATTTTTGTGACCCATGATAGATCGTTATTACAACGCTTAGCGACCCGTATCATTGAATTGGACCGAGGTAAGCTTACTTCATGGCCAGGTGATTACGCTAATTTTTTGCGTAGAAAGGAAGAAATGCTTGCCGCTGAAGAAAATCAAAATGCTGAGTTTGATAAGAAATTAGCTCAGGAAGAACGCTGGATACGCCAGGGCATTAAAGCTAGGCGTACGCGTAACGAAGGCCGTGTTCGTGCCTTAGAAGCATTAAGATTAGAACGTTCCAAACGTAGAGAAGTGCAGGGCAAAGTGACATTTAATGTCAATGAAGCGCAAAAATCAGGGCAATTAGTAGTAGAAGCTAACCACATTAAACATGGTTTTGGCGATAAACTTATTATTGATGATTTCTCCATTCGTATTATGCGCGGCGATAAAATCGGCTTAATAGGCCCCAATGGTGTTGGAAAATCAACGCTGTTAAATATCTTATTAGGGAAGTTACCACCCGATTCTGGGGAAATTACGCTAGGAACACGCTTGCAAATCGCTTATTTCGACCAGTTACGTGAAGCATTGGATCTGGAAAAAACGGTTAGCGAAAACGTGCTTGAAGGAAGTGAGACCATAGAAATAAATGGCAAAAGTCAGCATATTATAGGTTACTTGGGCGACTTTTTATTTACGCCTAAACGGGCAATGACGCCAGTGAAAGCTTTATCAGGCGGTGAATGCAATAGACTTTTATTAGCAAAATTATTTGCTCGTCCTGCTAATTTACTGGTGCTTGATGAACCCACCAATGATTTGGATATTGAAACCCTGGAATTATTAGAAGAATTGCTATCGACTTACCAGGGAACACTATTGTTAGTGAGCCATGACAGGGCATTTTTAGATAATGTGGTGACAAGCACTATTGTATTTGAAGACCATGGCAAGTTAATGGAATATGTAGGCGGATATCAAGATTGGTTAAGACAAAAAAAACCAAGCCAGACGGCTGCCACAGCTGCAAAAGTTGAAAAAAATGAAAAAATAACTAAAAAACAATCGCATAAACTGACGCACAAACAAACGCAAGAATTAGCTCAGTTACCTAAGCTTATTGAAAAATTAGAAGCAGAACAAAATAGATTACAGGTTTTGATTTCTTCATCGGAATTTTATCAACGTGATTCAAAAGAAATTACTATGACGTTAGAGCAGGTTAAAAAAGTTGAAGCGGATTTAATGGAAGCTTATGAGCGGTGGGAAGTGTTGGAGAGGATTGCGAAATAAGTCCGTCGTCCGCATAAAAGCATTGCGGGACGACGGGCTAAAAGCCATGCGGGCTGACAGGATACTTACAACCTATTTTTACTAGGCCTATCATCATTTTCACAAGATAAACCATCTTCAATGCCGCGCTTTTGAAAAAAATTATTAAGTTCCTTCAAACAAGCATTAAATTTAATTTTATGATCATCCATGTTTTTTTGTATAACAGGACGAATATTATCGTACGGATTGTTGAGTGCTGGATGGCAATTTCTAACAATATAATAATCCTCGATGCGTTTGCCAGGAGTATAAGTAGGATACTTATCAGTGGCTGGTTTTATTTCCCATGCACATCTATCGATGTCATTTCCATGATCAACAGAAGACAAAGCATTTACTCCTATGGCAGCACACAACCTGGCTTGCTTTTGAGCAAATTTTTTTATTATTTTTATTTTTTCTTCAAATTGATTAGCAGGAAAAATTAATCCATGATCGCCATACCAAGCATCAATGACCCAAGCATCTCCCCAGGTTTTTGGTTTATCTAAATCTCCCGAGCGATTGACAACCACTAAGACATGATCAAAAGTCGCCATGGAAATAATTTCTATTCTTTTTATATCAGCAGGATGCTCCCATAGGTATTTGCTAATTAATAAAGCCAGATCATTGCAGTTACCTTGTCTTTTATTAATAAGTAATAAAGTTCTAGCTAGAAAAAGTATATGATGCATAGGCAGCTTAAATGTATCATCTTGTAGGGGATTTTGCTTTGCATGGATAGGTTCAACAAATAGCATGGGTTTCTTTCCTATAGGATGATAATACCACTGCTTAATGTCATAAAAAAGTTTTCGTGTTTTAGGGTTGAATTGTGCATTGGCTTCGCCATCTTCCTCGTGAGAAAATTTACCATCGGAAATTTTAAGATATTTACCAGGCATGTCGTATCGATCATTTTGACAAAGATTCCAACCTCGAGTTTTTTTAATATCTTTGATTTTGTTATCTGAGCCAAGTATGCAGGTATTTTTTGCATATTCCATCGCTGTTAGAAGTTTACGTTGCAGTTTATTTTTTTCTAATGAATAAGTTTGATTTCTCAACATATTAGATAGTAATCCTTTATTTTTTTGAATTGAATGTAATTATAGCAAGTAAGATAGGAAACTGCTTTAGGTATTTTTTTTGCTTTTTGCAGATTGTTTTTCAATATCAGCAAGCGCACTTCGATTAATAGTAGCATGGCTTGCAATAGAGGCGGTGATTAAACTTTTTGAAACCAGTTGCTGTAAATTTTGTTCTAACGTACACATACCTTTATCGCCATTCGTTTGCATCGCTGATTCCATATGAGAAGGCATGTCTTTGCGAATATAATGACGCACTGCAGGGGTCATCAACATGACTTCAAAAGCAGCCATTCTTCCGCCCGTTAATTTTTTCACTAAAGTTTGACAAATGACGGCTTGTAACGTTTCAGATAATAAATTTCTTACTCTATTTTTTTCTTCCGTGGGAAAGACATCGGCAAAACGATTGATAGCAAGCGGTGCTGAGCTTGCATGCAGCGTTGCTAACACTAAATGACCTGTTTCAGCAGCCGTTAATGCTAAGCGCATGGTTTCTAAATCACGTAATTCACCAATTAAAATGACATTAGGATCTTGTCTTAACGAAGACCGTAAGGCTGTTGCAAAATCAGTAGTATCACGTCCTACTTGTAATTGGTTGAATACGCTTTTTTTATTGGTATGGATGAATTCGATAGGATCTTCAATGGTTATAATATTACATGCACGCGTGGAATTAATATAATGAATCATGGCAGCAAGCGTAGTTGTTTTACCTGAACCTGCAGGGCCTGTCACTAAAATCAAACCATAAGGTAATCCTAATAAAGTTTTTAGAACAGCAGGCAGCGATAATTCATCAAACGTTGGAACCACCGAAGGTATAACACGAAAAACACCTGCTACACCATGCATTTGATGATATAAACTTACTCTGAAATTACCCACATTGGGTAGTGATAATGCTTTTTCATAGACCAGATGTTTTTCAAAAATAGCTTGTTCATCATAAGTTAAGGTACTGTAGAGCAGTTGTTTTGCTTCATTGGCATCAAGAATTCTTGATTCTTTTGCATGAGCAAGTACGCCATCAACTCTTAATAATGGTTTTATGCCCGGTAAAATATGTAAATCGGACGCATGTTCTTTAACGCTTAATTGGAGTAATTGTTCTATTTGCATGCATGTGTCCTGGTTTTTGAGCGTTCGATATTATTAGTATATCAAATTAAACAGAGGCTAGGAGTGTGCAAAATTAGAACAACTTTGGAAAATACATTGCCATATTGGGTAATATGGCAATGTTTGAAGATATTATTTTACTTGAACAGTTCCTTTAGCAAGACCATCAATTACGGGTAGATTACCGCGATTGGGGACTGAACGCGTAGTGATATATTGTTGATACATATTATAAAGTGCGACATTTACGCGAGGATAATCATAGTAAGAGGAAACGAGCGGTTGTGCCATTCCTGAGTCTACTCGCATCATGTAGGTACCTAAATCTGAAACGGTGATGTAAATAGGATAAGAGCTGAGGTTGCTGACACTAATACATGTAGGGTACATATAATAAGGATCACATGGATTATAGGAAGCGCTTGCTGGTACTGCTGCCAACTTAGTTGCTGGGGAAGCATCAACATTTTTTGCGAGTACGGCAGTGCTAAAACATACCGATGCCAAGCCTGCTAATAAAATAGAAAATAGTTTTTTCATGTGCAATTCCTGTTTCTAAAATAATAATGGTTAATTTTAAGTCAGCTTAAATTCACTGAGGCACCATCATATAGATAATGAGTATGATGATCAAGCTGAATTTTGTATTAGAAGTTGTTGAATATACACAGCTTTGTTAATATGCTCGGGTCAAGGTACACGAGGATAGATAAATGCCTTTCAAAAAAACCAACCGTCCACATAGTTTTAATGGCATTTTTTTCATTTCATTATTCGCATTTTCCAGCTATTTTTTGGCCGGTTTGCCTTGGGTTTCTGCCCATGGTTTTAGTCCTTTAGTCATCGCGATTGTGCTTGGCATGATTTATGGCAGTACCTTACGCCATCATTTACCGCGTGAATGGACGCCTGGCATTCAGTTTATTGCTAAGCGTGTGTTGCGTATTGCCATTATTCTGTATGGTTTTCGTTTGACATTTCAGCAAGTTGCATCAGTGGGGTTAGCAGCTTTTATACTTGATTTACTCATTGTTAGTATGACGATGATCATAGGTATTTGGGCTGGCATAAAACTATTTAAACTTGATCGTGACACATCCATTCTGATAAGCAGCGGTGCGTCCATTTGTGGCGCTGCTGCTGTGTTAGCTACCGAAGGTGTATTAAAATCTGAGCCGCATAAAGCTGCCGTCGCAGTCATCAGCGTTGTGATCTTTGGTACGACGGCCATGTTTTTATATCCCTATTTGCAAAAAATCGGATTTTTTGGTTTAGATAATACCCATTTTGCTATCTTTGCTGGAGCAACTATTCATGAAGTGGCACAAGTTTTAGTAGCAGGATCAGAAATCAGTGCGCAAACGGGCAGCATAGCAGTTATTGTAAAAATGACGCGAGTGATGTTGTTAGCACCAATGTTGATTGTATTAGGTATTTGGTTAGCACGTACCACAAAAAGTAAATTACAACATAATATAGTTGAAACCATTCCTTGGTTTGCAGTCATGTTTATTGTCGTCGTAGGATTTAATTCGTTGCAATTGCTTCCTAACATGATGATTAATGCTATTAATCAAGTCGATACTTTCTTATTAACGTTAGCCATGGCAGCACTAGGTGTTGAAACCGATCTTAGAAAGATTAAACATATTGGATTAAAACCATTATATCTTTCACTATTTTTATTTGGATGGCTTATTGGCGGCGGTTATTTATTGAATCGATTAATTTTTTGATAGTTATAGCGGTTTAAAAAAGTATGGTCATAGTTGTTTTAAGCGACTTGGTGACA
>CAYVRW010000071.1:0-12685 GCA_964453575.1 uncultured Coxiellaceae bacterium
CCCGCAAAAAATCAAGGATTTTTGGCCAGCATAGTAGAATTGTAAACAGCCCTTAAGGTGTGATCGATGCAATCTTATCAGTGGGCAGTGGTGGGCGCAGGCCCCGCAGGCATTGCAGCCGTCGGTAAGCTGCTGGATTATGGTATCGCTGCCCATGATATTCTTTGGATAGACCCGCAGTTTAAAGTGGGTGATTTTGGCTTACGCTGGAAAAATATACCTAGTAATACTAAAGTTAATTTATTTCTAAAGTTTTTACATGCGAGCGAAGCTTTTTCATACGCGTCATGTGATCAACCATTTGCATTGAATAATATCCCAGGTGAAGAAACATGTTTATTGCATTGGATGGTAGAACCTTTGCAGTGGGTCACACAGCAACTGCAAAATAAAGTCCATAGCATGCAAACTATGGTTAAAAGTCTAACTTTTAAAGATCAATGGTGGGGCGCTACTGTTGATAATAAGCATGTTTATGCAAAAAACGTCGTATTAGCCATAGGTGCTGAGCCTAAAACATTACCTATCGCATCTTGCCCTGTTATTTCTTTGCAAGATGCCTTAGATAATCAACGTATAAAAAATCATATTGAGCCTGAAGATACCATTGCAGTGTTTGGTTCATCGCATTCTGCTGTGCTTATACTGAAAAATTTGGTGGATCATTCGGTAAAAAAAATAATTAATTTTTATCGCTCGCCTTTAATTTATGCTGTTTATACCGACGAAGGTATCATCAACGATGATACCGGATTAAAAGGCATGGCGGCAGAATGGGCCCGTGAGCACATGCATGATCATTTGCCTGCAAATCTTATTCGTGTTGAATCGAATGATAAGCATATTCAACATTATCTGCCTGGATGTACTAAAGTTGTTTCTGCAGTAGGATTTGAGCGTCGTTCTATTCCTATCGAAGGAATTGATAAGATTCACTATGAAAACGGTATGATTGCGCCAGGATTATTTGGTCTTGGGATAGCATTTCCAGAAGCAAAAACGAATCACTTAGGTGAAATCGAATACAGTGTTGGCTTATGGAAGTTTATGAGTTATTTAGAGAGAGTGATGCCGACTTGGCTAACCAATCTAACTACTTGATTTTATTGATATCTATACAGTTCTTGTCTTATGCCCGGAAAAATAAGATATACTTTATTAAAAATATGTAAATAACTAAAGTATACTTTATTAAAATGACGAAAATAACTAAAGTATAGTTGTATTAATGAAGATAGCGTTTCATTGCCAATCATCCGTTAAAATATACAGGTATATTTTACAAAATTAGCACTTAAAACGATGCAGGATTTTTTATAACTTATCATGCTGCCAGGAGGTTTATGGTGTTATTTAATGCTTTTCCTGAAGTTCCTTAATCTTTTTCAAGGACAATCCTGTCATTTTGTGAACCCAGGCAATCAAATCCTTATCGCTAAAATTCACTTGATTCGCTAATAAGCATTTAGCGACTTCAATTTTGCCCTTTTCTACTCCTTCTTCAATTCCTTTTTTCCTACCTTCCTCTTGTAATTGTTGCGCAACGGTTGACATTTTATTCTCTACCTCTGATGAAAATTGTTGAAATTTGAAGATCTCAAAAAACCGATTTTTATCCAAAAACTCACTTTCTTTCAATAAATAGTATAATACATCTACAACCTCATCGCTACCACCCTCATTAGCTAATTTTTTCAATATATTAGCAAGAGGGGTGTGGTTAGGATTGTTCAAGTAATCTATACAGCTGACCAAGCAAATAAAATGGCAATGAAATGAGTTCATAATCACTTTGATCACCGGTTGTTGTTTTGAATGTAATTTGATCGCGCTTCATGGGGCCAGAGTAAAAACGAACAGCAAGCTTCCATGGTTTTTCAACCATAAACAAATGCAGTGATCTTAGTTTTCCTTCAGAACCAGCTTTTACTTCAATAGGAACCAAGCGCTGATTATCTTGAATTAAATAGTCTATTTCAGCATTTGAACTTGCTAATTCACGGCTCCAATAATGTAATGTTGGTTCCACATAACATGGAGATAATAAGCGTAATAATTGTCCCACGACTTGTTCTGCGAGCGCTCCTTTATTGATAACTAAAATATCATCCATGTTACTAAATTGATGCAGTTTTAAGCCTAGCATGGTTGACACCAAACCTACGTCGATCAAAATAACCTTAAATATTTTTGGCTTCACTTCAGCTCCAAGTGGAATGCCGTTTGCACTTACACATTGCACCTTATGACACAAGCGCGCTTTTAATAGCAAGTTTAATGCTTGTTTAATACTTTCATGTCGTGCAGCGGGATCTACGTGGCTATAAACAAATTTATTTGTTAATAATTTTGGAACTGCATACAGTACTTCATCTAAATGGGGAATCGCTAATTTCCCAGCATATTTCGCAAAATCGTCTTGATAAGTATTAATCAAATTATTATGCACTGCTGCAAGTTCTTCTAGCGAAGATGTTTTAATCCAGCTAGAAACCGCCTCAGGCATACCGCCTACGATGACAAATTCTTTAAATAATTGATTAGCTTTATCATGTAATGCTGTATTAAAGGGTTTTTCAATTGAAATTTTTTCTATAGCAGATAATAAGTGCGTCTCATTTTTTGCTAATAAAAATTCTTCAAATCCTAATGGTTCAATAAAGAAATATTGAATACGTCCAACAGGCATGCTAAAGGTATGATTTTCTAATACAAATTCCAGTAATGATCCTGTTGCAATCACAGCAAGCTCTGGCATATCTTCATAAAACCATCGCAATTTTGCCAGGAGATCAGGTGCAGCCTGAATTTCATCTAAAAATAAAATCGAATCAGTGGGATGAATAGATTGATTCAATGCGCTTTCTAAGTTGAATAAAATGGTTGCTGGATCATTGCTTTCAAAATGAACGGCAAGAGAGCGATTTTTTTCGAAATTCAGTTCGATTAATTTCTTGCCAGCTTGTTTAGCAAGTTCTCGGACAAGCCATGTTTTGCCCACTTGCCTTGCACCTCTAAGTACAGCTGGCTTACGAGAAGGTGAAATTAACCAATCTTTCAATTTATCAATAAGATAGCGCTTCATTGCCAATCATCCGTTAAAATATACATGTATATTATACGGGTTACCCGTAAAAAATACAGGTATATTTTACAAAAAAATAGCTGCAAGGGTTTTGGTGGAAAAGAGGGAACCATGAGAAATTTACTATCAAGGTTTATAAGATATAATTTTTTGCTCAATTAAATTAACTCTTCCAACCCATAAACCAACCTATCCAACTCCATTACTTTTTTACATGCCAACAACACGCCAGGCATAAAACATTGCCTATCAATGGTCACGTGTTTCAGGCTAAGTGTTTCACCGGGTGCGCCAAAAATCACCTCTTGATTAGCGATGACGCCAGGCAGTCTCAGCGAATGAATAGGAATATTTTCGTACAAGGCACCGCGTGCGCCTTTGAGGGTTTCTTTGTTGGAGGGCAGGTGAGGGAAGTTTTTGCTTGAAGTGATAAGTTCAGCAGTCCTGATGGCAGTGCCAGAGGGGCTGTCTAATTTACCTGCATGATGGGTTTCTATAATTTCTACGGTTGGGAAATGCGCTGCTATGTCTTTAGCGCATTTCATCATAAGTACCGCACCTAATGAAAAATTAGGGGCAATAATGCCCCCTAATTTTAAGGCTAAGCAGCGTTTTTGTAAGGAAGCAATTTGCTCTTTGAGTAATCCGCTGGTGCCAATGACCGGATGCACGCCTGCTTCAATGATAGTTTGGGTATTTTTGAAAGCAGCATCCGCATTGGTAAAATCAATGACAACCTGCGGTTTATGGTCTCGAATGCTTTTCATGAGATCATCGTTTCTGCCAGTTTTAGCCACCAAGGTAAAATCGTTGTTATGTAGAGAGACTGCTTTTGCGGTCTCTTGGCCCATTTTACCTTGTGCGCCATTGATTAAGATGCGGATAGTCATATTATTTCCTATTAAAATTAGCTCTTCTCATATCCTCACGAGGCAGGTCAAACCGGTCTTCATTGAAGAAAGTAGATCTCTGCGGCGATTTCAATGATTCTATTCGTTTGTTTAATATAACAATCTCATTATCTTTATCCGATAATAATTGATGTTGCTTAAGAATAAGATTTTTTAATTTGACGTTGTTGTCGACGAGTGCTTGAATATTTGCTTTCATTTCATTTAAAGTTTCATGTAATTTAGCATTTTCCAAGGTTTCTTCTTTATTAACCTGCATAACTTTATTGCGTTCAACGATCAAATTGTCTCTTTGCTTGCAAAGCTCGTCTAGTTGCTTGACAAGCGTATCGCGTTGCATGGTGATCGTTTTAGTTTGTTGAGTTAGCGCATTAAAATTATTTTTTTCTTCTCGCAATAAGTGGTTTGATGTTTCTAAGGCCTTTGCTGTTTCAGCAAGACGATGTTCAGCTATGCCTTGGTTTTGATGTGCTTTTTCTAGAAGGGTAAGCAGTTCTTCAAGTTGAGTAGCTTCTTCAGGGCTATCTGGTGAAGCTGCAATTTCATTGTCATCAATAGCGTCCTCGACTATTACTAATGGTTCTGGCATATTTTTTCCTTATATGGTCTTAATGAAAGGTAGTGAAAATATTCCTAGATTTTCATCTGATTTGCAAGTAACAGATTAGGGCTTGTTTACAATTCGCTAGGCTGAGCTCAAAATCCTTGATTTTTGAGGATCGCAGCACAGCATACGTTGTTGGTATGTGAGCAGCGAACCGCAGAAAATCGAGGATTTTGGGCCAGCATAGTAGAATTGTAAACAGCCCGTACCTAATAACCTGAATATAAATTCCATAGATCATGCGGTAAAATCGGTTGGTTTATTATTTTATTGTTATTATTGAATAAGGTAGATGTGAACATAGGTTTGCTTTTTTGGCTTTCTGAACCCATGGGACCCAGTTTTCGGGCTTTTTTTTCAACTTCTAAAGCAGATTTTGTTTCTTGATGCTCATTCTTTTCTTGAGTCAAGCGGTCTTCGACGGCTTTTTTTTCGGATTCGAGTTCAGTCATTTTATTTACTAAAATTTCATATTCGCGTTCTTTTTCATCCAATTTTATTTGCAGGCTTTTATGTTGTTCTTGTAATAAGAGTTGTTGTTCGCGTTGTGCTTGCAGCTCAATAATGTTTGCCTTTAATGTTTCATAATGAGACTCTTGTGTCATTAAATCCAATTTGAGGGATGCGATTTCATCATTTAAAACATCTTCTTCTTCCGTATATTGCGTTTGTTTTTCTTTAGCGCTTGTTTTTTCTTTTTCAATGGTTGTGGTGAGCAGCTCAACTTTTTTATGCAATTCATCATGTAATTGTTCTTTTGCGACAAGGCTGCTTTCGAGTTCTTGTATTTTATCTTTTGCTTTCTGCAGCTTTTCGCTTAATTCAATATAATCTTTAAAACAAATTAATCTCTCATCAACCGCAGCTTTTTTTTCAGCTTTGTTTTTTTTGGACGTGGAAGCATTGACGCCGAGATATGCTAACATAGTGAAGCTCCTTTTCTTTAAATTGAGTGCCAAACTCCTAATTCAATACAGAACTCAAGAAGCATTAGCTGCTATTATTGAAGTGAGGTACGAGATTGGCAAGTATTATTTTTAAAGCTAAAACGCTTGTACGATAATTGTGGACAATTTATGTACTGTTTAAAGGAACTTCGTTTTTGTTAGTAAAATATGTTTGCTGATTCATGCATATTTTGAAAAAATGCAGATTATAAAATTAATTCAACAGATTTCAGTATTTTGGGTGGTTCTTAAGTGATTGATGATGATGGTTTCAGACATGGGATAGGTATTATATTGGTTAACGCGAAACGCCAAGTCTTTTTGGCGAAGCGGGTAGGCAAGCTTGCTTGGCAGTTTCCTCAGGGCGGTATGCAAGAGAATGAGACACCTGAGGAAGCCATGTTTAGAGAATTAAAGGAAGAAGTGGGACTTAATGTTGAAGATGTTAAAATATTATCAGTAACCAGACGGTGGATGCGTTATCGACTGCCTAAGCGGCTAGTGCGGCGTCATTCCACACCTATTTGCATTGGCCAGAAACAAAAATGGTTTTTATTACAGTTAGTGACAAATGATTCACAGGTTAATTTAAGTGCGACCGATAGTCCTGAGTTTGACTCTTGGGCTTGGGTGTCTTATTGGTATCCCCTCACTCAAGTAGTGGCATTTAAGCGCAGAGTCTATAGTTTAGTCATGAAAGAGTTTGCTCGCATCGTCTTATCGAAACGTTTTTGGGAATATCAAGCAAGATAGAGAGGTTTTCCATGCTAAAAACCTTACGGCGCATTATTCAAGAAGTAGCAGGTGCCGAAGATTTTAAGGACGCGCTTAACATTATGGTTAAGCGCGTTGCTAAAGCATTGGATACGCAAGCTTGTTCGATTTTTTTATTAGACCGCAGGCGCAGCGAATACGTTTTAATGGCAACCAAGGGTTTAAATCCTAAAGCGATAGGAAAAGTGCGTATTCCTATCGATAAAGGTCTCATTGGCTTGGTAGGTGAGCGCGAAGAACCGATTAATATTAATGATGCTCAACAACATCCGCGTTTTTTGCAAGTAACTGAAGTTCACGAAGAAGATTATAAAGCCTTCTTGGGAACGCCTATTATTTATCATAGACAAGTGTTAGGCGTTTTAATCGTTCAGCAAAAAGAGCCCAGACGCTATGATGAGTCTGAAGAAGCTTTTTTAGTGACCTTGGCTGCGCAGTTGGCCTCCATTATTGCCCATGCAGAAGCTATCGGGGTCATTGCTAATTTATATAATGCCCATGAAGCCAAGCCAGAAGCCCTCACTTATTCAGGTATTCCTAGTTCTCCTGGGGTAGGCATGGGGCTTGGGGTTGTAGTTTATCAACTTTTGGATTTAGATGCCGTCCCTGATAGGGAAGCAGAAGATATCCAAGCTGAAATTGAACTTTTGGAGACCGCACTTGCAGCCAGTCGGGAAGATTTTCGAACCTTAGGTGAGCGGCTGCATCCTAACCTGCCTTTGGAGGAGCAATCTCTTTTTGAAGTGTATCAACGCATGTTAGATGCCTCTGATTTAGGCGCAGAAATTATTCATTTGATTCGCGATGGCCATTGGGCGCAAGGTGCGTTGCGTAAAGTCATTCAATCCCATGTCAGGCATCTAGAGAGCCTTGATGATGAATATTTGCGTGAACGGGCTATTGATATTAAAGACTTAGGTCATAGAGTATTGGGTTATTTACAAAAAAATGAAAAAGTCTTACCTAAATATGCCGACAAAACCATTTTGATGGGTGAACAGCTTACCGCTTCAGATTTAGCAGAAGTCCCGGAAGGTTGTTTGGCTGCAGTTATTTCCGCCAAAGGTTCCAGCAGCTCCCATGTGGCTATTTTGGCGCGTGCGATGAATATTCCTACCATTATGGGCGTGAGCGACATCCCTCTTTATGATTTGCAAGATAAAGAAATGATAGTGGATGGTTATTATGGACAAATTTATGTTAATCCTACGGAAGCATTGCGTGAAGAGTTCCAAAATGTGGTACAGGAAGAACGAAAATTAGATGAGTCATTGAAAGTTTTGCGTGATAAACCCGCGCAAACCAAAGATAAGCATAAAATTGCCATGATGGTGAATACGGGTTTAGGTATGGATGTAAGTTTATCTTTATCCGCCGGCGCAGAAGGGGTTGGTCTTTATCGTACCGAAACACCTTTTTTAATGCGTGATCGTTTTCCTTCAGGCGAAGAGCAGCGCATTATTTATAAGCAGTTATTAGCATCTTTTTCGCCGCGCTCAGTGACCATGCGTACGCTGGATGTGGGCGGCGATAAGTCTTTGTCCTATTTTCCGGTCAAAGAAGATAACCCTTTTTTAGGTTGGCGCGGCATTCGTATTACCTTAGATCATCCTGAAATATTTTTGGTACAAGTTCGGGCCATGTTGCGTGCCAGCGAAGGTTATCATAATTTGCGCATTATGTTACCTATGATTACTGATGTGAGTGAAGTGGATGAAGCGTTACGTTTAATGAAAAAAGCTTTTGTCGATGTTAAAGATGAAGGCCATGCCATTGAAATGCCTAAAGTTGGCGTGATGATAGAAGTGCCATCGGCAGTTTATCAAGCACGTTCTATCGCTAAACGTGTCGATTTTTTGTCAGCAGGAAGCAATGATTTAACCCAGTATATGTTGGCAGTAGATAGAAATAATACAAGAGTAGCTAATTTATTTGATTCGTTACATCCTGCGGTTTTGCGTGCTTTATTGCAAGTCGTGGAAGCAGGGCACCAAGAAGGTAAACATGTGAGTATTTGCGGCGAAATGGCAGGCGATCCTGCGGCGGTATTGTTATTAGTTGCCATGGGATTTGATTCATTAAGCATGAGTGCATCGTCCATTGCCCGCATGAAATGGGTTATACGCCAATTTACTTTAAAAAAAGCAAGCAAATTACTTCAAGAGGTGCTGGGTATGGAAAGTGCGGTCATGATACGCTGCCATATGGAATTGGCATTAGAACAAATGGGATTAGGCGGCTTGATACGAGCGGGTAAACGTTCATCATGACAATGGCTATGCTGCTTTTATATCTTGCGACAGGTCTATTGACCGGTATTATGTCAGGGATGTTAGGTTTAGGGGGCGGTATTGTTGTGGTGCCTGCCCTCGCAGCCCTTTTTTTGAATAATCCAGATATCCCTGTGACATTGCATATGCGCATGGCCATAGGTACCTCGCTTGCCATTATGATTGTCACACTTGCCTCCAGTTTATATGCTCATCATGAACGCGGCACAGTCAATTGGCGTATGGTAAAAATAGCGCTACCAGGGCTTATGGTAGGTATTATTGCAGGTACTATACTGGTATGTTTCCTTCCCTCGAGTTATTTAAGCCGGTTTTTTGGTATTTTTCTGTTGGTGATGACCGTACGTTTATTATTTTTTGATCGTGATACGGAAGAAACTGAGGCAGCAACCATGGTTGTTTCATCTAAGTTGGTGACATGGGCTTCAGCGTTAATAGGTACACTTGCCAGTTTATTAGGGGTAGGCGGCGGGACGATGTGGGTACCTTTTTTTCTTTATTGTAAGTTGGACATGCGTGAGGCGGTAGGAACATCCATTGCTTGTGGTATGGTGGTTGCGGTGATGGCAACCGTGGGATTTATGTCAGCGGGTTTGTTTACTGATCTTTATGTTCCTTTGAGCACAAGTTATATTTATTGGCCGGCTTTCTTAGGTGTTGCGATAATGAGCGTTATTTTTGCCCCTATCGGTGCTGTTATCGCTTATAAATTATCGGCCCGTTTATTAAAATATGCATTTGCTTTATTATTGTTCGTCATGGCGATTCAGATGATGTTTTTCACAAAGTAATAGAAGTGTTGTTGAAGAAGGTTAGATATTCATTTTTACGCTCCAAACAGCACATCCCTGTGCTTGGTGTTGTCATCCTGACAACAAGTCGCTAAAAAATGAATATCTAACCTTCTTCAGCGAGAGTAACTTATTAAATTAAAGGTTCATATTTATGTTAACTTACCCACAAATCGATCCCGTAGCCTTTCATCTTGGCCCTTTGTCAGTGCATTGGTATGGTTTGTCTTATTTATTTGCTTTTATAGCTTGTTGGGCGGTGTTGGCCTTACGGATTAAATACTCATCTTTTCCACGCGGATTTACCAAAGAACAATTATCAGACATTGTTTTTTATGCGGCATTGGGTGTTATCTTGGGCGGCCGGTTAGGATATGTGTTTTTTTATATCTGGCCAAGCTTTGTTGAGAATCCTTGGGTTTTGTTTCAAGTATGGAAAGGTGGCATGTCATTCCATGGCGGATTATTGGGTGTTTTTATAGCACTTTGGTTTTATGCTAGAAAAATACATAAATCTATTTTTGATATTACCGATTTTATTGCGCCTGCAGTTCCTTTAGGCTTAGCTGCTGGACGTCTAGGCAACTTTATGAATGGTGAGTTATGGGGCAGAGTAACGGATGTGCCATGGGCCATGGTTTTTCCCTATCCAGATAGTTCTCCAAGACATCCCTCGCAACTGTATGAGTTTGGTTTGGAAGGTGTTTTGTTGTTTATTATTTTATGGATTTATTCCATTAAGCCGCGGCCGCGTTTTGCTGTGACAGGCTTATTTTTAATGGGTTATGCAACGTTTCGGTTTTTGGTAGAATTTTTCCGTGAGCCAGACTTACAAATTGGTTTTGTTGCTTTTGGTTGGCTGACAAAAGGGCAATTATTATCAATTCCTATGTTTCTTTTAGGCATTATTTTCTTTTTTATGGCATATAAAAGTAAAAGGCAAAAAAAATGGATCAATATTTAACATTTTTACGACATATTCGTGATCATGGTACAGTAAAGACCGATAGAACTGGCGTGGGTACGACCAGTGTATTCGCTTACTCAATGCGTTTTGATTTAAGCAAAGGTTTTCCGCTCGTGACCACAAAAAAGCTTTCGCTGCGCAGTATTATTCATGAATTGCTTTGGTTTTTATCGGGTGAGACGAATATCCGTTATTTACATGAAAATAAAGTCACTATTTGGGATGAATGGGCAGATGCGAACGGCAATCTGGGCCCAGTCTATGGCAAGCAATGGCGTGCCTGGGAAACCGCTGATGGTCGGGTTATCGATCAAATGAGTGAGTTAATCAAACAAATTAAAACAAACCCTGACTCAAGACGTCTTATCGTTAGTGCTTGGAATGTAGGTGATTTGGCAAAAATGGCCTTGCCGCCATGTCATTTATTATTTCAATTTTATGTGGCCAATCATAAATTATCATGCCAACTTTATCAGCGTTCTTGTGATGCTTTTTTAGGAGTACCCTTTAATATTGCATCCTACGCATTATTAACCCACATGATGGCGCAACAGTGTGATCTAGAAGTGGGTGAATTTATCTGGACCGGGGGTGATTGTCATATTTATGCGAATCATATGGAACAGGTGGATTTGCAGCTTTCACGCAAACCTTATCCATTGCCCATGCTGCGATTAAAACGAAAGCCTGCATCCTTGTTTGATTATGTTTACGATGATTTTGAGATACTTAATTATGAAGCACACCCGCATATTAAGGGCGAGGTTGCGGTTTAATAAAACTTATTCCTTTTGTTTCTAATGCTTTCACAAAAGCATCCCATTTTTTATCTTCCGTTAGCCAATAACTGCCTTTAAGCGGTGTAGTGATAGTCGGATTATTAGGCGCGCAGACCGAAAGCATTTTAGAGCAATCCAAGGGGATAACTTTGCCGGGTTCAATAGTTGAGCAATGTACCGTGAAATTGCTTTTGTTTAATGCTGTAGCTGACCAATGACCAGGTCTAAGATAAGATGACCAACCTGCCGATGCCCCGCGGCCTGATGGATGATCAACAAACATGCTTTTTGTGCCCTGGTTAGTAAAAAAATAAATCAAAGAGGTTTTGGGGGGTGGATTGATTAATAAAATAATATCATCGCCCGTTTTTTTAATGGGCACAGGCGTACAATGTTGATCGGTAGCAGCATAACTATGGCTAAACCATGTTGTTGCTAACAAGCACAGGGCCAACAAGTATCGCATGGCATGACTCCATCATTAGTCCAGTAATTGGCGCGAGTTTAATAAAATCTATCTTTTAAATCAATACAGCCATAGATGTTATATACTATTAATAATACCTCATTATACATGGATAAAGTTATGGCCTATCGCATTTTTGTAATATTCATTTTAGGCAGTTTTTTATCAGCCTGTGCCATCTTTCAAGGAACAAAACAGGACAATCATGATGCTATTTGTAGCGAGCTTAAACACCGGATTGTTTGGAGCGGTGCGGGCGGTCAGCCGCAATTGTGGGGGCCAGCGACAGCAGACCCTATGTATTTCACGCAGCAGCGTGCCGAAAATGAAACACTTATGCGCAATTATCGTGAAGAAGGTTGTTCGGAGCAGGGGATAATCATTGATGGAAGCACTTGATAGTTGGAAGGAAGAAAAACGTTCTGCTTATTTGTATCTTGCCTTGGCTGATATTGAACAAAACGCAGCACATAAAAAAATGTTTTTGGATTTGTCGAAGCTTGCTGACAAACAAGCACAGATTTGGGAAAAAAAATTAAAAGAAGCTAATATTGCCATTCCAGGCGCTTATCATCCTGATTTGCGTGTCAGAATCGTGATTGGGTTGGTTAAAAGGTTTGGTGTAAAATCATTGCGTGTTGCATTAGCTGCTTTAAAAATACGTGGTATGTCGGTTTATCAAGCTGTGCCAGTAACGCATCATCCAATGCCAACCACACTCGAAGATGTAGGAAAAGGGCATAGCAGCATGAGTAAAGGTAATAATATCAGGGCTGCTGTGTTTGGTATCAATGATGGTCTTGTTTCCAATGCAAGTTTGATTTTAGGTATTGCAGGTGCGCATGCGGGCAACCAATTTATTTTGCTCTCAGGTATCGCCGGACTTTTAGCGGGTGCCTTATCGATGGCAGCTGGCGAGTATGTGTCTGTTCGTTCACAACGTGAAATGTTAGAATATCAATTAGCATTAGAAAAAAGTGAGCTTGAACTTTATCCCGAGGAAGAAGCCGCAGAACTTGCGCTTATTTATCAAGCACGCGGCATACCTAAAGATGAAGCAGAAAAAATTG